>CALJLD010000112.1 GCA_937982665.1 uncultured Planctomycetales bacterium | reverse complement strand
CTGCGCAGCTTCCGTGGGAATTTGCCGTTTCGCTCTTTGGCAATTTGGAATTTCACATGATCGTCACCTCACGCTGGTGCCGGGCCAGTGACGCGGCTTGACCTTCGGGACGCGCGTATCTGCGTGTATAATCGGCGTGTCGCACGTGCGGCACGATGAGAACAAACACGCAACCTCTCACCTGCACTACCTTCGCAACTTCATCATGGCGACAGCCGGGATCGACAGCGCGACCAGCCACACGCAAACACCAGCCCGCGAGCATTCGCCGGCACGGCAGTCTTTGCCGCAACTTTGCATTGGCAACGTGCACATCGGTTTTCCCGTCGTGCAGGCCGCCCTTTCTGGCTACAGCGACATGGCCATGCGAGTGATTGCCCGCCGGCTGGGGGCGTCGTATGCCATTTGCGAAGTTGTCCTCGACAAGATGGTGGTGCAGACGCGTGGCCGCCGCACCGCACGCTGGGCTGCCGTGCATGACGAGGAGCATCCCGTCGGCGGGCAGTTGATGGGTGCTGACCCGCAAATGTTTGGCGAAGCGGCACAAGGACTGGTCGCGGCCGGTTTCGATATTATCGATATCAACTTCGGCTGCCCCGTGAAAAAGGTGCTGGGACGCTGCCGCGGCGGGTTTCATCTCATTCATCCTGACGTGGCTCTGGAGATTGTTTCCCGCGTGCGTGACGCCACGCCGAGCCACATCCCCGTTACCGTCAAGATGCGGCGCGGCATTGACGACACGCCTGAGAGCCGCGACAAGTTCTTCGCGATTCTCGACGGCGCGTTTGCACTCGGCGTGGCGGCCATCACGGTGCATGGGCGAACTGTGGAGCAACGTTACAACGGACCAAGCCGCTGGGAGTTTCTTCGCGAAGTCAAGCAGCACGTTGGTGAGCGGACAATTCTCGGTAGCGGCGATCTTTTTGATGCCGAGGCTTGCCTCGCGATGATTCGCGAGACTGGCGTGGACGGCGTGACAGTCGCCCGCGGCGCAATTGGCAATCCGTGGATCTTTGCTCAGTGCCGCGCGTTGGCCGCCGGCGAACCACTGCCGGCCCCACCGACCATTCACGAACAGCGTGATGTTATCGCTTCGCACTATGAACTCGCCGACGAGATCTATGGCGGCGAAGTTTGCTGCCGGCAGATGCGAAAGTTTGGGATCAAGTATTCCCGGCTTCATCCGCAAGCGGAAAACGTTCGCGATGCCTTCGTCGGCATCAAGCGACCTGGCCAGTGGCAGGAAGTTCTCGACCGTTGGTATGCCACGGACGCTCCCGGCTGTTACCCGCCGAGCGAGCCAGAGCAGAACGGCAGTTGCGGGAATGAGTGAGGCGACATAGTCGGCAGTACCCAGATTGCTCAGAGACGCGGGCAAGACATGGCAAGTCCCAACAAGTCAAAGACGAAGCGACCACCGGCTCGTCATGGCAACAATAAGCGACGTTCGCCTTTCTTCGAGTGGTCGGTGGGCTTGCTTGGTGCAGTTGTGATGATCGTTGTCGTTCTCTTCGCCACAGGGATAGTCCAGATAACAACTCGCCACACCCTGGTTGCCCCAGAGACTTGCCCCACTTGGGAACTCATTGAAGCTGGCGCATCAATTGCGGAAATCGAGGGGGCCATCTTGCAAAATCCGGACGATGCCAGTTTCGCCAATATAAGCATGACAGTGCTTGATGTGGCTGTTGAGAACGACCGCGTTGACGCCGTTTCGCTGTTGCTAAATCACGGTGCGGATCCCAATGGGAATCTAAACGACATGGTGTTTTCACCGCTGACTCGTGCCGTCAAGCAGCAGAACGCCGAGATCGTGAAGCAACTGCTTGATGCCGGTGCCGATCCACATGGCAAGCCGCGGATCATCTCGCCATATGAGGTGGCGATGGATGAAGGCAACGCCCAGATCATCGAGCTTTTCAAACAATCGACAAAGCCGAAGCAAACGCAATGAGCCGAAGAGTCTTGCACGAACGCAGGATCGCAACGTATCGACGGCTGATCGCATGCGTAGTGCTCCTTCTCTTTGCTTGCCGAGACGCTGCCGCGCAAGACAACACCACGCCCGCTTCGCCTGCCATCCCTCTCGACTGGCAGGAACTCCCACCACTACCGAACGAACTTGGCGTCGCGGGGCCGTTTGTGGGGGTGAGCAACGATGCGTTGATTGTTGCCGGCGGGGCGAACTTTCCGCGGCCAGTCTGGGAGAACGACAAGGTCTGGCATGACGAGATCCATGTCCTGATTCGTGATGGCGAGAGCTATCGCTGGCAAGACGGCGGCAAGTTGCAACGACCGATTGCTTACGGCGCGAGCGTGACGACCAAGGCCGGCGTGTTGTGCATCGGCGGAAATAATGCCAGCGAAACGTTTGCCGATGTTTTCCTGCTGACGTGGAATCCGGAAACTCAGCAGGTTGAGACTCGAGACTTTCCGCCGCTTCCGCAGCCTTGTGCTTACGGTCAGGCGGCGGTCGTTGGCGACGTCGTTTACGTCGCCGGCGGGCAAAGCGATGCAGGTCTCGATTCCGCACTGGCGAAATTCTGGTCCCTCGATCTTTCGCAGCCAGCGAACGACGATGAACTCCGCTGGCGGGAATTGCCTGCCTGGCCGGGACCAGCGCGAGCTTTCAACCTCATTGTCAGTCAGCACAACGGGTACGAGACCTGCGTCTATGTCATCAGCGGACGTCGGGAGAATGCTGAGGGTGAACCCGAGTTTCTGCGAGACGTTTGGGAGTTCACTCCCTCAACCGGCAACTGGCGGCGCCGCGCCGATGCTCCACAGTCCATGATGGCCGGAACGGCACTGGGCCTCGGCCAAGGTCACATTCTTGTGCTGGGAGGCGCGGATGGGTCCTTGTTTCATCGCGCGGATGAACTTCGCGACGATCACCCAGGCTTCCCCAAGCAAGCTTTCGCATTTCACACTGTGACAAACACGTGGGTGTCCGCCGGGGAAACGCCCGCGAATCACGTAACAACCGCGGCTGTGGAATGGGACGGACGCATCATCATCGCCAGCGGCGAGGTCCGCCCACGCGTTCGCTCGCCGCGAGTCTGGAGTGTTGCGCCGGTTCCGCATGAGGAAGATTTCGGCTGGCTGAACTACACAGTGCTCTTTAGTTACTTGCTGGCAATGGTGGGAGTTGGCCTTTACTTCACGCGCTACAACAAAAGCACGGACGACTTCTTCCGCGGCGGCAAACGCATCCCGTGGTGGGCCGCAGGCTGCAGCATTTTCGCCACCATGCTCAGTTCGCTGACGTACACCGGCATTCCCTCGAAGGCGTTCGCGCAGGACTGGGTCTACGCGATCGGTAACTTCATGATTCCCGTTGTTGCCGTGCTGGCCGTCTACGTGGCGCTGCCGTTCTATCGGCGGATCGATGCCACGAGCGCTTACGAATACCTGGAGAAGAGGTTCAGCCGCAGCGTGCGTTTGTTCGGCAGCGCGAGCTTCACGCTGTTTCATATTTTTCGCATGGCGGTTGTGATGTCTCTGACCGGGCTGGCGCTTGCAGTTGCTACGCCGTTGACGCCGCTGCAATCCGTGCTGCTGATGGGCGCGTTGAGCATCATCTATTGCGCGGCAGGCGGAATCGAAGCTGTGATCTGGACCGATACCATTCAGACATTTGTGTTGCTGGGCGGCGCGCTGGTGGCGATCATCCTGTTGATTGGCCGCGTGGATGGCGGCTTTGGCGGTTTCTTTGCCGAAGCCAACGCGGCCGACAAGCTCAATGTGGTCAACCTGCACTGGGATGCCACCAGCGCTCAGCTTGCGTTGTGGGTGGTGATTGCTGGCGGAATCGGCCAGAACATCTCGTCGTACACGGCGGATCAAGCTGTTGTGCAGCGGTACATGACCACGCCTGATGAAAAGCGAGCGGCGAATTCCATCTGGACCAACGCCGTGTTGACTGTCCCGGCCACGCTGCTGTTCTTTGGGATGGGGACGGCGTTGTTTGTGTTTTACAAGTCGCACCCGGAGAAGCTCGACCCCACGGTCAGAACGGACCAGATCTTCCCGCTGTTTATCGCTCGCGAAATGCCTGTTGGTCTGGCGGGGTTGATCGTCGCCGGGATTTTCGCCGCGGCGCAGTCGACGGTCTCGACAAGCATGAACTCCACCGCGACGACGATCGTCACCGACTTCATCCGCCCACGGGCAAAGATCAGTAACGAATCCACTTACCTCAACATCGCCCGCGTGTTGACGGTTCTGCTGGGAGCGGCCGGCACGGCGTTGGCGCTCATGTTTGTCGTCAGCGCGGAGATCAAGAGTCTCTTCGATGTGTTCATCAGCGTGATCGGCCTGTTCATGGGCGTGCTAGGCGGATTGTTCGTGCTGGGAGCGATGACCCGCCGCGCGAACGCCGCTGGTGCCATGGCAGGCGCGCTCGTCGGCGCGGCCACGATGCTAGCGCTCTGGCTTGATGGCCGCGTCAACGGATACATCTACACCACATGCGGAATTGTGACTTGCGTGGGCGTGGGATACCTGACGAGTCTCTTGCTGCCTGGCGCAAAGAAGGAACTGGCCGGCTTAACGATCTACGCAGATGGCACGCGATAAGCGATTGCGCGATGACTCAAGATCATTCAAATTCCGGCAGCAGCGGAGTCGGGGTGTTATCCCAAATGCCGATCCATCGCGCGGCGAGGTCTGTGTCGTAGAAAAGAATCCAGCTTCGCTCGGGAATCTTGCCTTCCCGCAACACGCGCTTCACAACTTCCGCGCCTTGCTCTAAATCTGCCAAGGCAAGATCAACGTATGCGTACCGCAGCCCTGTGCCGCCGCCGATAACACAACCCACTTCCGCAGCGCGAAGCGCTTCTTCCAAGGCATCTTCGATCTCGCCCTTGTCGGCAAATCCATCTTCATCGAGTCCATCAGCGCCGTCGATTTTGACGTAGCAGAAGATCTCCCCATGCCGAGAATAGCGAACGGAGTCAAACGTCTGGTTTGAGTGCGCGTTTCGCCACAAGGGCTCAATCATCGTCTTGCCGACAAAGATGTCCCACTGAAACGGATAGTCATCCGCTTCTTCCGGCTCCAGCTCAAAGAGCGTCCACTGTTGTTCTTCGGGAAGCTTGTGGTACGGCTGGTCCGGCAATCCGCTGCGAATTTGCGCAATCAACTCGTTAACACGCGGCTGCAGTTCTCTGATGGAATGGAGCTCGTCGCTGCCGGCCGTTGACGCAGCTTCCGTTTCGATGATGCCAATCCACTTTTCAAGAATCTCTTCACCCAGAAGTGTCTCCGCCGCGACGAAGACATCGCTGAAAGCCTGTTCGTCGTCGTCAGAATAATCCTCGGCGACAAAGACAAGGTCGATCCTGTTGTATTCGCCAATCGAGGCGCGAAACGATGTTTCGCTGATGTCGCCGCCGGAACGCGCTTCGACCGTTTGCACGGCCATTTCAAAATCTTCCGGAATGCGGTAGGCGTAAAACTCCCAGCCGTCCATCTTCGGCGCGCGCTTGAGGACCGAATCGACAATGGGTCGCAGATCACGGCGAGACTCCGGCGTGATCACCAACCGGTGTCCTTCCGTGTGGACAGCGGGGCCAAACTCCCACATCAACTGCGGGTGAATTTGCCCGAGGTGCTCCTGCATCCACTCGACCAGGTCCCACTCTTCCTTGCGCGAGAACAAGGCGTCAATGTCCGGGGACTTGGCTTCGAACGCGGACCACCAGGCATCGATGGGATTATCAGGGGTTGGCATCGTCGCTATTTCTCTTCCTCATAGATTTTTCGTTGGCGGAATCGGCATTCAGCGCGAACCGGCCCGTTGCACCACACCGCGACTCATTCGCCAGACCTCGTCGCTCCAGCTTGCGATCACATTCGCAAGATTCGCGTTCTGCTCAACTTGTTCGCAAGCATCTAGTGTGCGCTCGACCATGCGGCCAAACGTGTCGGCATCGCATGGAGATGTGCCCAAGCGAGCGGTCAGGCAACCGCGAAGTTCGTTATCGCCGTGTGTCTCGCCACCGCTGGCGGCACGGGTGAGTTGGCGAAAGAACTCCATTGCAAATTGCAGCGCCAACTGCGCGCGGGCGCGTCGCGGCGGCGCCTCCTTCCCTGCGGCATCAACAAACGCCTGCATCCCGCTTCCTAGCTCGTTGGGGTCGAAGTCGGCCTGGGCGAGAAGTCGCAGCATTTGTTCGCGAAAGGCGAAGACATCCGGGTCAGCCAGTTCAGCCGCGGTGGTGAGACTTCCACCGGCGAACGCTGTCAACGCTTCGGCCTGTTGTTCATCCGCGGCAATCTCCTGCTCCAGCAGCAAGCGGCGCATGATGTCATCTGGCAGCGGGGCGAAGCGAATGATCTGGCAACGCGAGCGAATGGTTGGCAGTTGCTTGTCCGCGCTTGTGCCCACGAGAATCAACGTCGCGTGCGGCGGCGGCTCTTCAAGCGTCTTGAGTAACGCGTTGGCGCCTTCATCGGCCAGGAAGTCGGCGTCGTCAATGATCGCGATCTTCCATCGCCCTCGATACGGCTTGAGCGAAAGGTCGTGCAGCAAGCCGGTTCGCATGCGTTTGTCTTGCGTGCCGATCAGCAGATCGACCGGGAGTGTGCTTTTTCCTTCCGGGCGAGAGACGCTCAGCAAATCCGGGTGCACTCCTTCTGTGACTTGCAGACAGTCCGGACATTGACCGCATGCGGTGAAGTTCTCGGCGCTGAAAGTGTCACCAGCTTCGCGTCCGGTGCAAAGCAGCACCCGGGCAACTTCCACCGCGAACGACCGCTTGCCAACACCAGGCGGACCAACAAACAGAAATGCGCTCCCCACGCGACCAGCGGAGGCCATGCGGGCAAAGCGATCCGCAATGGCGTCATGTCCAGAGATGCCTTGCCAGGTCATGGGTTTGTTGGTCGATGCGGATTGCGGGCGTGAAGTCACCCACAGAATCGCATGACCATCTCGGCGACGCAAGCAGGCTTGTCTTGCCCTTTGACTTCGATGTTCACTCGAAAGACGGCTTGCACGGCGCCGGTAAGCTTGAGGACGTCCGCAACTTTGGCGACCAGCCGCACATGTGCGCCGACAGGCACGGCGTTGGGAAATCGCAACCGGTTGAGGCCATAGTTGATGGCCATCTTTAGTTCCTTGATGCTGACCAGATCCATCAGCAGCCGCGGAATCAGCGACAGCGTGAGGAAGCCGTGCGCGATGGTCGAGCCATAGGGCGAATCTTTCGCCGCGCGGTCCGGATCGCAGTGAATCCACTGGTAATCACCAGTTGCTTCCGCGAATGCGTCAATGTGCTGTTGCGTGACTTCCGTCCACGCCGATTTGCCAATCTCGCGGCCGATGTACGGCTCTAGGTCTTCGGGTCGTTCTATCGTCAGAACGCTCATCCTCTGGCAACTCCGGGCGTCACGTGCAGGCAGGCGGGACGATCTGCGATTTCCGCCGCGGGCTTTATACGGAAATCTCCCCGACGTGAAAACCAAGCTTGTGAACAGCGGTGGCAGCTAGCGGCATCAGCGGCCAAACCAGCCGCAAATCTCCAGATGTTGCATGGCATCTGCAAAGTGGGGGTGCTCAGATTTCTCTTTCCGGTCACTGCCATCAATGCTGCCGTCCAGATTCGGCCGCAGATCCAAGATGCAGGGCCCAGCGAATGCGACATCTCGCAAGATCTGGGCGACGCGTGCATGGTCAATCAGGCCGTCACCCCCAAGCGGCAGAGGTTGACCGGGCGGATTGCCGGAGACTTCCGGCGGAGCATCTCGCAGAATAAGAGCCCCCAACTGGTGGATGTTCCGCTGCAGCATGACTTCCACGCTGGAGGTGGGATTGCCGATCAGGTAGCTGGCCGTATCGATGGCGATGTGCAGTCGACGATTGGGCAATTGCAGGATTTCGCTGATCCGCTTTTGCATCTCGGGACGCGGCCCCGCGACATCAATGAACACCTGGCAGCCTTGCGCGATGCGATTCAAGCTGGCCAACACTTCGGCATCAAGCGAATGAGCGTGCGGCAAAGCGAAGCCCAGAACGATAGGTGGCAGGTTTGTTCTCGTCACGCCTGTTTGCTTGAGAACCGATTCCAAGCGATGAACTTGCTGCTGAAGATCGCCAGTACAAACACATTGCAAGACGCCGCGGGCGGCGGAAAGTGCATCGAGCAAAGCAGTTACTTCACGACTCTCTTGCGCGACAAGCTCAGCCAAAGAACATCGCAGGGCCGGTTGCATGCGGCGGGCAATCGGCTGTTCCGCAAAGCTTCGCAAGATGTCCTGACGGTTGTGCGCGGTTTCTTCCGCACTTGAAGCCGGGATGGACAAACAAAGGTGCATCAACGTGCTGAGTTAGCGATCGAAAGTTGTTGTCTTGCGCGCGGTTGAGTTTGGGTGGCGCGGCGATTTGCGGCTACTTCGGCCCCGCCCAAACCGCGGTATTCAAGGCGAAGTAGAGATTCTGAAACGGTGGCTGCTTGCGACTTGCATACCAGATGCGAAAGCCGCTATCGGGAAGTTGCATGACCGAGTGACTGGAAACGTAATGCGATTCCCAAGATCGCTGGCGGGCCGGGCGAAGAACGGGATTGTCCGGATGTTTGTGCCAGTTGATGCCATCCAAGCTGGCGGCAAAGCCGATTGCCGTTTCTTTGTGATCGTCCGAGGTGTAGCTGGCGTACCACATCAAGTAGACGTCATCGAGCTTTAGCACATGCGGGTAGATCACCAGGTCGTGCTCCCACTCCTGCGAGACATCGAGCGCTGGTTTTTCCGCGACTGACCATGCGCTGCCATCGTCGCTGGTGGCGTGATTGATGACCCAGGGATACTGGCCTGGCACCGTGTACCACATCTCATAGCCGCTTTCCGTCTTGATGACGCTGGGAGCATATGCGCGCTCGATCTGCGCATCCGATGGCTCCGCCCAGGTGACGCCGTCTTTGCTGGTGGTTTCGTGAATGGAATGTGGCGCGCCGCCGCCACCTAATGTGCCGGCGCTGAACCACATGCGAAGGTGTCCGTCTTCGCGAAGCGCGGTGCCGTCGGCATTCTTCAAGATCGAAGGCGTCAACACGGAGCGCTTGGGATCCGCCAGTGCGAACACCGGACTCTCCGCATGCCGCGAAAACTGTTTGCCATCTTCACTGGTGGCCAGGCCAAGGCGGAACACGCGCTCGTCAACCGTCCGCGTGGGAGCCAGGTCATAGGCAAAGCCTTGCGAACCGCAGTACCAAAGCCAGTAGTTCTCGGCATCTCGGACAACGGCGGGGGCGAAGATATGCGTGTCGTCGAATTCGCCGGCTCTGCCCAAAGAAATGATCGGCCCGTCAACATCGCGTTTCCACGTTTGCTGCGAAAGCCATGGATCAAGCTGCGCAGGAACTTGCGCGGAGACAGGATCTGGCAGTTGCGCTCCAACGAAACACAAGACACAAAGCGTTATTCGCAGATCACAGCCTGTTCGCATGATTTGTCTCGCAAATATGACGCACTAACTTCCGTTGACGTGGGGTGAACCGCTGGTGAGTTTAGTTGATGAATGTCGTGGCGAACACGATTTTTTGCACTCGCCGCAAACAAACGGATGAACCCGTGACTCGGCCCAGGTAGACTGGCGGCAAAGCAACTCACCGCTCAACTCGCATTTGATATGTTCACAACCACAACCAATCACCAACCACATGCCTGCCAACTCTCCAGCTTGCCGTTTCGATTGTTGCCGCTGATGCTTGGCGCGCTACTCCTTTCTCTGGCAATTACTAGTGAACTCCGCGCGCAAGAGCCTGCACCGCGGCCAAACATTGTGGTCTTTCTGGCGGATGATCTTGGGTTTTCTGACCTGGGTTGCTACGGCGGCGAGATCGAAACGCCGCACCTGGATTCGCTTGCGGCCAATGGTTTGAAATTCACGCAGTGCTACAACACAGCCCGTTGCTGGCCGACGCGAGCTGCGTTGTTGAGTGGATATTACGCTCAGCAAGTTCGCCGGGATGCGCTTCCCGGCTTGGGAGGAGGCGGCCGAGGTGTGCGACCTGCCTGGGCGCGACTGTTGCCGGACTATTTGAAGCCGTTGGGGTATCGAAGCTATCACAGCGGCAAGTGGCACATTGATGGCAAAGTGTTGGATGCCGGCTTTGATCGCTCGTTGGATATGCGGAATCAGGGGAACTTTTTTACGGCCAAAGGGAACCGCATCGACGATGCTCCGGTTGTTCCCGATGAGGATGAGTCCGGCTATTACTCGACCATTGCGATTGCCGACCATGCGATTGATTGCTTGCAAGATCATGCGGCGGAGCACGCCGGCCAGCCATTCTTCCAGTACGTTGCGTTCATTGCGCCGCACTTTCCGTTGCACGCTTTGCCAGAGGATATTGAACGCTATCGCGAGAAATACCTTGGTGGTTGGGATGCGATGCGAGAACAGCGCTTCGCGCGACAAACGGAGATGGGCCTGCTGGATACTTCGCTTTCCGCCTTGGAGCCTGATGTTGGCCCACCGTATCACTTCCCGGAAGCTCTCAAGAAACTGGGCGCTGGCGAAGTCAACCGCCCGTTGCC
>CALJLD010000111.1 GCA_937982665.1 uncultured Planctomycetales bacterium | reverse complement strand
TGACGACCGGCTGGCGCGGCTGCCGCCCGGCTAATTGCGCGAGACGTCACAATCGGCTTTGCCGCTGGCATCTTCCCTGCGATCCGCAATTGCGGACGAGATTGTGAGCTATAAGATGAGAGCGGATTCACGCATTCACAAGGCACTTCAGGAACAGAGTAAGCAACGGATCAGCACCTTGGCAGAGAAACGTTCACTTCGTGAGGTCTTGCAGGAGTTTAGCAATCGCCAGCAGGTGATGCGGGACGAACTGCAGAAGGTCATCATCGGGCAAGACGCCGTGATCGAGCAGCTCTTCGCCGCGATCTTTACGCGTGGCCATTGCTTGCTAGAGGGCGTGCCGGGCCTCGCCAAGACCTTGATGGTCAGCACATTAGCCCGCATTCTGGATATTCGTTTCAAGCGAATCCAGTTTACGCCGGACTTGATGCCTTCTGATATCACTGGAACCAACGTTCTGGATGAGGATGAATCCGGGCGGCGCAACTTCCGCTTTGTGGAAGGGCCGGTCTTCACCAACATTTTGCTGGCGGACGAAATCAACCGGACGCCGCCGAAGACTCAGGCCGCTTTGCTGCAGGCGATGCAGGAGCGCGAGATTTCCGTCGGCCAAACGACATATGACTTGCCGGACCCGTTCTTTACCATCGCCACGCAGAACCCCATTGAGCAGGAAGGAACCTACCCGCTGCCGGAAGCCCAGCTTGACCGCTTCATGTTCAACATCATTGTTGACTATCCCACGCTGGAGGAAGAGCAGCAGATTTTGGCGGCCACCACGCGGCAAGAGAAGCCGGAAGTTCGCAAGGTTCTCAACGCGCAGAACATCGTGGTGATTCAGGATCTCATCAACAAGGTGGCCGTGAGCGAGTACATCGTGAAGTACACCGCGGCGTTGGTTCGCAGCACTCGGCCGAAGGACGATTCCGCTCCTGACTTCATCCGCGAGCTTATCGACTGGGGCGCCGGCCCACGAGCCGGGCAGTTCCTGATTCAGGGCGGCAAAGCCTTGGCGGCCATGGACGGACGGTTCTCTGTCGCGATTGATGATATTCGCAAGATCGCCGTGCCCGTGTTAAGGCATCGCATCAGTACGAACTTCCAGGCCCAAGCCGAAGGCCTGAACAATGACGATGTCATCGAGCGGCTGGTCAAGCACGTGCCCACGCCTGAGATCGAGAAGTTCGAGTAGGCATTGCTAGCGACGCTGGTTGTTGTGGCAGTCACCATCGCGCAGCATTCGCCGTTTTGGCATTCTTACAATCGAGCCACCTCGCAATCCGCATGGCGTTGGCGCGGACCTCTCGATACAAAGCGGCATACCGCCGGCTGCGGCTGCCTTGGGAGAGCGCATGTTTTGAGTTCCGGCCACAAACTTTGGTTTTGGCTTCCCATTTGCAAAGTTCACTCTGGCAGCCATCTTCGCGCGCCGCGAGGTCTCAGGCGGGAAGCACTCACAAAATCGAGGTTGCCATGAAGAAATTCACCATGGCCGTGCTGGCCCTATCGCTCACTGCCGCGGGTTGCCGAAACCCGTGCTGCAATCCATGCGCACCACGCTGTGATCCGTGTGCTCCCAGTTCTTTGGGACCGCCCACGACGTATATCCCACCGGCAACCACGCCAGCGCCAATCTATGTCCCGCAAACAACCACCCAGGGTGGGTAGTTTCGCGGACTCGCAAGCTCATTCTTGTCGACATTCTGCGGCTTCGCGTGCTGGACCCTTGCCGTTGGCTGGGGTTACTATGAATGAATGGCACCCGCAGACAAACACAACTGGGACCCGGCAACTTCACCCTCGCCTGGCGAAGATGCCGGAGTTTCTGGACGGGGCGAGGCGAATCGGCCGCCGCAGCACGGCAATGTCGTAAAGCCCGCCAGCACGTTCCTGCAGAAGATCTGGCGGCGACTTTGCGTGTGGATGCCCACTTTGGCCAATCCGCACGAAAAGCGATGCATGATGCGTTACGAGAATCGTGACGCCCGCAAGGGAATGCAATGGACGGTCTTGCTGCCCCAGCAATGCTGGATGTGCAGTACGGAAGAAGGGCTGGAGTCGCGTCGTTTTGACGAGCAGCTCAAGGTCTATCACCAGCCGGTGATGATCATCAGCGTGTCGATCGCCTTCGTTGTGTTGATCATCCTGCTCACGCTTTGTTTCATGGATATCTGGCTGATTGCGTTGGTTTGCATTGGGATTGTGGCCGGCGGCGCCTGGTTGATGCTGAAAATGAAGAGTTGGTACGAAGAGGTGCGGCTGCACATCTGGTCTTGCCGTCAACATGCCGGCCTGCTGGAAAAGCCTGACATGATTGTGGAGGACGAGGCGCTCCACATTTTCTTGCCCACGCCAGAAATCGCCAGAGCGGCCAGAGTGGATCTCAAGGAACGACGTCGCTCAGGCGGCCGCGGGAAGGATCATCCTGCGGATAGCGACGAGTCCGCCAACGCACCGGCGACCGAGCGTCCCAGTACCCGCCCGCCCGCAGCGGGACCGCCCAGCCCGTTCCGTTACTCCGCGCCACGCGAGGAACTCCCGCCGATCAAGCTTGATGGCGACGATGATGACGCGTCACCAGGCGATGACTTGCTGGTTGAGGGCGAATCCCCGAGTTCAAATCGCTCTAGCACAAGTTCGCAGGACAACGCGCCGCCATCCTCAACTTCGCGAGAAGAGCCCTCGCCGCCGCAGGAGCGCAAGCCGCGACAGGACGACAGTGAAGCCTGGTTCGATGACTAACCAGCTCGCAAGCTGACAGCCGTTTGCTGAAATGTCTTTGCGGGGGATGTTGATGCGGATTCTCGCGATCGCGGGCGGTGTCGTCCAAGTGATGTACCGGAATTCATTAAACATGGGCCATTGCGATGAACGACTCCATCTATGAAATACTCAGCAAGATTGAAGACTTATTGCGTGAGTGCGGTTGGGACAAGGAGGCCGACTGGTTTCAACAACGACGTGCGGCCCTACGGAATTCTCATCCAGGCTCAAGTGCATACTTGGAAGTTTTGCAAGAAATCGATCGCGCGATTATGGGCATGGGTTCTTTCACCGACATCCCATTAATTCCTAAGTCCAAACAAACGACAATGCACGCGGCACAAAACGAACAATGGGAGTTAGCTGAGGCTCTGGCGAACGCGATCGATGATTGCCTACGCACTGCTGGGAAATCTGCCGAACGACGTGAACACGACGGGACCAAATGAAGCGATTGCAATATCCGTCTGTTCGTTTGCGCTGCCGAAGTTGAATCTGGAATTGGCGTCAACTAATGCTTTCGGATTCACCTCAGGCGCATGATTCCGTCGTCCGCTACGCAAGAACCCAATAGTGCGCGCTCCCAATCCTAATTCGGACGAACGCTTCGTCGATGGCCCGCGAAGTGCGCGCGAAAAGTCCTCGATGGGGACAAGATCGCGCTGTGGCGAGTGATGACCTCGCGCGGCGCGTTGCCGAAAAATGTTCGAAAGATAGCAATTCGTCTTGACGAAAGTTGGGGGAAACTGCTTCAATGCGCGAATTGCGGGAGAGTAAGGAATGTGGTCCGCGTCCGCAGACGAGTGAAGAGCGGTCGCGAAGTTGCTTCCCGTGGACTTGTGGTGATGGAGAACCTTTCGGCTTTGGCCGCAATACGAAAACTGCGACGGACGCTTTCTTCGTTCCCAGGTTTGCTGAATCGCCAGGATGACAGTTGGCGAGCGTGCTTTCGTAGCGACCTGTGGAATTACGGACATACATCTCCGCAGGCATGGACGGCATGCCGCTGCTTGCGAAGCATGAGCTGATTTCAACGGAATGAGAGTCAGCCATTCCCTGCCATGGCGCCCTGGGGGAAGGCGACAAGGAAAACGACGGGCGCCAACGCTAAGGAGCCAGAAAATGGCGACAGCACGTAAGACTTCGGCGCGTAAGACCGCCACCAAGAAGAAGGCCGCTAAAAAGTCCCCCAAAAAACGGACTTCCACCGCCAAGAAGAAGGCGACCAAGCGGTCCACCAAGAAAAAGACGGCCACCAAGCGCAAGGCCGCCAAGAAGTCCACAAAGAAAAAGGCCACCACAAAGAAGAAATCCACCAAGAAGAAGGCCACTAAGCGCAGCACCAAGAAGCGCGCCACCACCAAGCGGTCAACCAAGAAGAAGGCCACGACCCGAAGCCGAACTGCCAAGAAGTAGTAAACGGCACTCGCCTGCAACATCAAAGGGTTGGTCCTCGGCATTGGTCGATGGGACTGGCCCTTTTTTTGTCGCTGGATGCGGTGTCGCAGAATCGCTTTGCCCATTAGGATGAACACATCACAAATTGCACCTAAACGTCATTCCGCGGCCGTGGCCAAGAAACGCAGACGAAAAAAACCCAAAAGCACAACTCCCCCAGCGGAAGAATCCTCTGGCTTTGGCGATCTTTCGCTATCCGCCGAGATGATGGCCGCGCTGGAAGCTGCAGACTATACGTCGCCCACTCCTGTTCAGGCCGGCGTGATCCCCATCGCGCTGAGGGGCAAGGACGTAATGGGCCAGGCCCGAACGGGCACGGGCAAGACGGCCGCGTTTGTGATTCCCATCTTGGAACGACTCGAGGCTCCGCAAAAGCCGCGAGTGCCGCAAGCGCTCATTCTGGTGCCCACGCGCGAACTTGCAGTTCAGGTTCGTGACGAAATCGAAAAGCTCTCCAAGACGAGACGCCGCGTGCGAACCGTTGCGTTGTACGGCGGCAAACCGTTGCGAGGTCAGATTGACAAGCTGAAGTCCGGCGCGGACGTGATTGTCGGGACGCCGGGTCGCGTGCTGGATCACTTGGGCCGCGGCACGCTCATCTTGACCGGTTTGCAAACCGCCGTCCTGGACGAAGCGGATCGCATGCTCGATATCGGCTTTCGACCGGACATTGAAAAGATCCTCCGCAAGTGTCCGCGCGAACGGCAAACGCTGTTGCTTTCCGCAACGGTTCCGCCGCCAGTTCAGCGTTTGGCCAAGCGTTACATGCGGGATGCGGAGACATTGGACTTCTCGCCCACGGACATCACTGTCGATACGATCGACCAGTTTTATTTCACCGTGGATGAGAACGTTAAGTTTCAGTTGCTGCTCAAGCTGTTGGAACGAGAGGAGCCCCAACAGGCAATCATCTTTTGCCGCACGAAACGCGCAACAGACAAGTTGCACCAGATGCTGGCCAAGCGAAAGATTGACGTGGACGCCATTCATGGCGACTTACGCCAGTCCGCGCGTGATCGCGTGATGAAGAAGTTCCGCGATGGCAAATCCAAACTGCTGGTGGCCACCGATGTCGTCGGTCGCGGCATCGATGTCTCGGGCATTTCGCACATCATCAATTTTGATATCCCGCAATTCTCCGATGACTATGTGCATCGCGTAGGCCGCACCGGCCGAATGGGTCGCCAAGGCGTGGCCTATACGTTCGTTTCGCCGGAAGAAGGCAGCGAGCTCACGCGGATTGAGATGCGGATCAACCGTTTGTTGAAACGCGACGAAATCGATGGGCTGGTCACCGTAAAGAAGATCAAAGAAGCGCCCAAGGAAAGCAGCGGTCCTCCGCCACAAGAGCGGCCGAAGCGTTATCGCAGGGCGCTGTAGCTCTGCGATCCTTGCATATCGGGGCTTCTGGCTCTTACCACAGCTGCCGACTCTTGCGTCCGAATGCTCTTCGTCGCGCAAGCCTCAATCACGCGGTGACCTGATCCCGCTGTTCCTGCTCAGCGACATCGCCGGATTTCGCATTTCCTGAGCTCATGTCGCTGGAGTTGGCGTCGCCAGAGTTCGCATCAAGCAACATCGAATCGAGAAACGTGTCAATTGGCCGCGCGTGCTTGCGAAAGCCAGACACGGACATCGCAACGGTGTCCCACTTGGGCGAAATCCGCCGAGCCCTGGGGGCGTATTTGGCCAGCGGAATGCCAATGAATGCGTAGGTGCGTTCGCGAAAGTGAAACAGCCGCTCTTGCGGGACGGGCGAGAGTTCGCCGACCACGTGATAGGCGAAGACAAACAGCCCTGCAAAGCCTTCCCCGAAGAGCCGTTCCCAACTCGCCAGCGCGAGCAAATCTTCGCGCGGCGACCAGTTCTTCCAGTATTGTTTCTGCTCTGTACCGGAAGGGAACAAACGGCCTTTCACGTCGACCAGCCAACGCCGCTCGGCGGTGGAGACGACAAAGTCCAGGCTCTTGAGCGAATCACCTGAAAGCTTCGCCCGCTTGGCTTCGTCCACGGCGATATAGGGAATCTGCCGCTGCCGCAGATACTCTTCGAACGCGGCTTCGTAATGGTTGTCACGATTGGCCATGTCCGGAATTATGCCACATGCGGAGTTGATCCCCAAGCCGCGCGGCCGGTGCTATGCCGTTTGCGATCAAAACAGATGCAAATGCACCAGGGCAAGCTACTGCTGGCACTCAGCCAGAAGTTTCTCAAACTTAGGCTTCATTGCCGCGCCGCCGAGGTCCGGATGCAGCGCTTGAGTCACTTGAATGATCTTGGCTGCCTGGCTCTTGTTGCCAAGTCCCGCGTGCGTGGAGGCCAGTCCGAACTTCGCCCTGAACCAGCGGGGCGAACCGGCCTCGCTGCCGCGTTCGATCTTTCGCCACAGATCTAATGCGGCCGGCAGTTTCTCCGCGTTGTTGGCGTCCAGCAGCGTTTGCGCGTAAGCCTCGATGATGTCACCATCGCGCGGATACTGCTTGTGGAGTTGTTCATAGTGGGTGACGGCCAAATCCAGATGGCCTGCGCTGGCGGTGGCCGCCGCGACCAACGTGCGAAGTTGCCGCTGCTCGGTCTCGTCAAGTTGGACTTCCTTGCGGTCAACGCGCTCATAGAGCGGACGCACGGCGGCCAACTGCAGATCACCGATGTCGCGACGCTTGTCCGCCGGGAAACTTTGGGCAACGTTTTGCAGTCCGGCCAGCAAAGTCATCAACGAGTTGGGCGGAGCATTAGCCAAGGACGCCACCATTTGCCGCGCGGTTTGCAGATGGGAGTTGTCCGCATTTGCCGAACCCACCAAGGCCCAAATGTAACTGGCTTTCAATCGCACGCGCCATTCGTCCGGGGCGATGGAGTTATCGCGCAACGCGCGCTCGAGGATTTGAATGCAGCGCTCGTAAGGGTCCTGCGTGAACAGCAATCGCAATTCCACCGCGGCCAGCGCGGCTTCGCGTTGGCCGGCGCTCCAGCGTTCCGGCCAGGTGGGGTTTTGCCGATCATCGCCAAAGACCATTTGTTCAAAGACGCCGGCCGCCTGACGAGCCGGCACATCGACGTTTTCACCGGCAGCTCTGCGACCGCTGAGCCATTGGCGATAAACCCGCGCCGCGGCCAAAATCCCGGGCAGCCGATTGCTGTCTTGCGGGGGAATTTCCAGATAGGCCGTGGCGGCCTTCGCCCACTCCTGTTGATGTTCGTAGACTCGGGCCAACGCCCAAACCACCTGGCCGGTGGTGTCGTCCATGGGCCAGGTTGCTTGATGTTCGACAAGCAGGCTGACGTATGCCGTCAAGTCAGGCGACTGGGACTGGCGGGCGATTTGCGCCGCGTTGTCAATCGCGAGCAAATGTGCGGCCGCGGCTTCGGCATTAGTGGGATGCTTGAGCGAAACCTCACGGCAACGACGCAATGCGTCTTCGTGCTCCAGGCGTTCGTGCTGGACGACCGCCGCTTTGTACGCAAGTTGGAAGGCTTCTTCCGGTTGATTGGCTTCGTCCGCGGCGATAACGGCCTGGTCAAACAATTCCAACGCGTCATCAAAGTGTTCTTGCTGCAGCAAAGCCTGGGCATTGCCGGCCAGCATGGCGACATCGCCGGTGAGGGCCGCGCCTGTCATGCTGCTGGCCAACAGGGTTTGAGCCCTCAGGCCCCAGTAAGGATCGTGAAATCGCTGGATGCGTTTGACGGTTTCAATTGCGCTTTGTTTCCAATTCTCGGCTTCCTCTGAG
>CALJLD010000110.1 GCA_937982665.1 uncultured Planctomycetales bacterium | reverse complement strand
CCCCATTTCGCAATGGTACGTTTGCCCATTGGCCGGTGTGTTGGCAAGTCGATTGGCCTCGACCCGGTTACGACCATGGCATGTCACGGTATGCGGAGTTGTCTTCTTAGGGCTAGCGACATGGCGACTAGCTGACGGCGCTCCGATGTGGGGGGCCTTGCTCGTCTGGTTGGCATGGTGTTGCGACCGACTTGACGGAGAACTTGCCCGGACGCAGGAGTCGGCCTCGCGGTGGGGAGCGTGGCTGGACGCCAACGTTGATGAGGCAGGCGACATTGCCTTGCATGCGGGATGTGCGGCATGCGCTGCCCAGTTGACGGGAGCCGCGTGGCCTTGGGCGCTGTTCACCGTTTTCGTTGGCGGAAAGTACCTTTGGCAATATGGTATTCGCCTCGAAGATGAAGTCGCTGGCGTGAGTTTGAATTTGGCGCAAACGCCGGAACCGAACGTCGAATCATTGCCAGCAAGTCCGCTCGAACGAAGCAAGGCTCGTGGTTCGCTGCTTCGACAAGTCGTCGACTTCTTGGGCAACGCAGACGTGCGTGTCCATTTGCTCATCGGCGCGCTCGCCTTGGCGATGCCTGTTGTCGCGCTGGCATTCGCAGCCTTCTATTTTGGCGCCAGGGCTTCTGTCCGCAGTTTCCTGGTTTGGAGACGACTGCGCAGGGCTGCAGATCAAGCGGAGCACGAGACCATCGGTAGTCACCATGCGGTTGTGGTCGATCAGTCGACTAAGGAGGCCGCATGAGCGATTTGACCTCCTTATCAAGTAGCGAGCCAGCGGCAGTTATGGCACATCGCACTCATCGACGTGATGAATCGTTGCCACAACTTGGACTTTCCGTTGCGATCATTACACAGAACGAAGCCCACCAGTTGCCGGGACTCGTCGCTTCTTTGCAGTTTGCTGACGAAATTGTCGTCGTTGATGGTGGTTCCACCGACGGCACGGCCGAACTGGCGCGGCAAATGGGCTGCCGCGTTTTCGAACATGCTTTCGATCGTTTCTCCGCCCAGCGCAACCGTGCGATTGATGCGTGTGCCGGCCGTTGGATTCTTTCGATTGATGCCGACGAGCGTCCCAGCCATTCGATGGCCAATGAGATTCGCCAAGCGATCCGAAACCCCCACGGACCCAGAGCATACAAGGTGCGGATCCGCAGTTGCATCTTCGGGCATCCGTTCCGCTTTTCTGGGACTCAAGATGATCGTCCGGTGCGACTCTTCGCCAAAGATTCGGCGCGGTGGCATGGCGACGTGCACGAACGGATCGAAGTTGTTGGCGAGATTGGCGGTTTGCAAGCTCATTTGAGTCACGACACGATTCCCAATCTGCGGAGTTTCCTGCGGAAGATGGATCGGTACACGTCGATCGAGGCTCGGTCGAGAGTCATGCAACAGCGCGCGCCGCGGCGGCGCGACCGTTGGTTTGCACCGACCTTTGAGCTTGGGCGAAGGCTGATCTGGAAGGGCGGCCTGTTGGATGGCCCTAAGGGTTGGAGCTTCTGTCTGTTGTCCGCGTTTTCCAAGTGGGTGGAAGCGGATAAACACCGCCAGTTATGGCGAGCCCGGCCCATGGCCCAGCCTGGCGATGGTCGGAGAAGTCCTTGTTCGCGAGATTCCGGGTCCTTCCCCGAACCCAAGCCCAGATTCCCTGGTCCTATGCCTATTGGCCAATTGCCGATCGCCTTGACGCCATTGTTGATTGAATCAAGTCCCCGCAAATGAATCACCTTCTCTTGCCATTGGTGGTGAGCGACGTTCCGCCGGGTCTGCTGCAAGCTTTCGACCAGGCGGGTGTTCCGTGGGTGCGCTTTGACGAGCGCAGTCAAAGCCCACAAGGACGTTTCCATATCTATGATAGTCGGCTGCGTGGTTGCCCGGAGGCGAAGGGCGGTCAGCACTTGATTGACATGGCAACATGCGACATTCCGTCAGGCGATCTCGCGGATGATCGCCACCCTGCAGTCACTCTCTGCGGGATGCTCACAGATGCTTTGAGTTCTCGGTGCCGTTGGGAGATTGAAGGCCTGTGCCCTGAGGAGAGGGTAAGTCGTTACGACAAAAGTGCCGCGCGAGAACAGCTCTTGGCCAACGTCCGTGCTAAAGTTGAAGACGCAGGTGGCATTTGGGCGACGCTATCGCCGGTCCCGAGTCCTCACCAGAGTGCGTTTTGTCTTCGCGTTGATTACGACAAGGCGGAGCCAGTTGATGTGGGCCGATTCCTGGCTGCGATTGGTGGATACGAGGAAGCAACGAGCCATTATCTTTGTGGCTCCGAATACCAAGAGCAGCACGAGGTCCTCAGCCGTTTGCGCGGAATGCATGTTGGGGCGCATGGGTACTGGCATCACACTTATACGACTGCAGCTGAAAACTCCGGAAATATCCAAAGATGCGTTGAGCTTTTGGACCGCGCCGGATTGAATCCTTGCGGATTTGTGGCCCCACATGGCCGCTACACTGCTGGTCTTGCCGCGAGCCTTGCAAAGTTGGGAGTCACGCACAGTTCTGAGTTCTCTCTGGCGCACGATGACTTGCCGTTCTTCCCGCAAGATGGTGACGGGAAGCCTCTTCCAACTTTGCAGATCCCCGTTCATCCCATCTCACTGGGCATTGTGCTGGAAGCCGCCGAGCAGAGCGTAACGACCAACATTGAGACCGTGATCGAGTGCCTTTGCCGGCACTACAGTTGTTGGCTGCGAACGAATCATCAGGCTGGTCAACCCACGTGGTTTTATGGCCACCCTGACAGCCGGCTAGGTCGATATCCTCAGGTTGTACGCGAGATCTTCCGCACGCTGGACGCACTGAACGGTGTTTGGAAAACCAGCCTCGCCGAATTTGAAACGTGGTGGCGAGAGCGAAATAGTCTGCGTTGGTGTGTGGAGCAAACGTCCGCCGGTTTGCATGTGCGGCGCTTGTCCGGCGAGGCTTCACATAGACCGAGCGTAGAGATTTGGCATGGGCAACAGGTGGCGCAAGTCGCATTCGATGCACCGGAACTCATGATTCAAACAAAGCACGCGCCGCCTCCAAATGACGCAAGCGCGCAGTCCAGGCGGTCAACGGTTTGCCCAGCGCGGCAACCATGCAAACACGTGCAGGCGAGATTCGTCAGTCGCCCTGCGCCACCTCGGCTGCATCGAGAGAATCTGACGCACTCCTTTTCGTTGCGCGGTGCTTTCAAGAACTTTATCGATTGGGAGCGTGACACGCCCCGAACTGAGATCCGTGTGCGCGGGATTCGCCAACTCTTGAAGAAGTCAATGCGATACGCGTTTCCGGGTCCTCATAAGGATTAGGTCGTGATATGCGGTACTCAACGCCCGGCAGTTGAAAAACCATTCCATCGAATAAGCAATACTCCAAGAAATCTCCACCGAGAAGTTACACAGGTCGCCACACAAATGACGCTCACGCAGTCACCTTCAGCCCAGTCACCTGCCCTGCCTGCCGCTTCATCTCGATGGGCCACTCAGTTCTCGGCCAGTGGGTCATCCACAACTCGTCGAAAGCCGCTACAGGTCCGAACGCTTGGAGCAACAGCCGCAACTTCAGCGCCCGGCGGTGGCGAGATCCAACTCGCGGAAACTGCCAAGGCGTTGTGCGAGCGAGGCGTTGACGCGCGGCCCTGGCGCGATGAGTTTGACCGATTTCGCGAGATTGATGTCCTGCATGTTTTTGGAAGCCTGCGCGAGCACTTACCCACAGTCCTGCAGGCACGCCGTCGCGGTGTCGCGGTGGCCGTTTCTCCAATCGCCTGGTTTGATGCGGCCAGCCGTTGGCAAGAGCCTGGCCCATGGGTTCAGCGAGCGTTTCGATGCGGACGATTCGCGTTGGCGAGTACGACTCCCTGGATGCCGACTTGGCGCAAACGGCTCTACCGTGCGGCGAATGTCTTGCTGCCCAATTCGGACGCGGAACAGCAGCAACTCGCCAAGAGATACAACCTGCCAGCCGCGAAGTTCCGCGTTGTCCCCAACGCTGCGAGCCTATGTTTTGCCAATGGCGACGCTGAATTGTTCTCCAACACCGTGGGCGGACCTGGGTATGTGTTAATCCCCGGCAGGATTGAACCGCGGAAGAACCAGCTTGGCGTCATCCGAGCTCTCAAAGGCACAGGATTGCGTCTGGTTATTTTGGGGGATGTCGTTCCCGGCCACGAGGAATACGCAGCTGCATGCCGCGAGGCCGCCGGAGCGGATGTTTCGTTTGTATCACGCTTGCAACACGACGACCCCTTGCTGGCCAGCGCTTACGCCGGCTGCGGCTGTGTGGCTTTGCTGAGCTGGTTTGAAACGCCAGGGTTGGTGGCGCTCGAGGCTGGTATGTCCGGAATCCCTTTGGCATTGACGAGTCGCGGCTCAACGCGCGAATACTTTGGCGGCCGCGCCACTTATGGGAACCCTGCAGATCCGCTCAGCATTCGCGCTGCCGTCAAAGCCGCTATGTCCCGAGATCGCGACGACCAACTGGCGAATCATGTTCGTGAGAATTTCACTTGGAACAAGGCCGCCGAAGCAACTTTGGCCGCCTATGAACATGCGTTGTGGCAGGTGGCGGGTGGAGCATCCACCAACAACTCGAACGATGCCGCGCGCGTCATTGCGGACTAATCTACCAGCAACTAACACAACTACTCCCAAACTGCGAATCAAAATTGGCAAACGTAGAAGCAACTAGTACGCAAAGCAGCGACTTAGGACGCCTTCGCATTGTCGATAAGCGTGGGCGTTATCGTTATGTTCGCATGCGTTGGCGAATAACGGCTGCCATGATTGACGCAATCGGATGGTTGCTCTTTTGGCCAGGGCATGTATTCCGGCAGTATTTTGTTCGGCAAACGATTGACCCCAAGCGCATCCGCTCGATCCTGTTCATCCAGTTGGACCATTTTGGTGACGCCGTTCTTTCGACCGGCCTGCTGCATTGGCTCAAGCAACGCTTCCCAGCGGCCAGCCTGGAGGTCCTTTGTGCCTCTTGGAACCAAACTCTATTTGAAAGTTTGTCGCCTGCGGATCACGTCAATGTCGTCAGCGAGACGCGGTTCTCACGCAACGGCCGCTGGCATTGGGTGCGTTCGTTACTGATGTCGGCCTGGCGGCTAAGGCGTCGACGGTACGATTTGGCGATTGACGCTCGCGGTGAACTCCCGCATGCCGTTGCGATGTGGCTGGCTGGTGCCAAGAAGCGGGTCGGCTGGTCAGGCGGTGGTGGCGGATTTCTTCTCACACACAACGTCAAATTTGTTCCTCGGCGTCATGAGATTGCGTCACGCGCGGCAATCGCCAGCCGAATCGCCGGGAAGGTGGTTTCCGAAAGTGATGTCGCGCCGCAGGTATTCTCGAGGCAGGCGAGTTTACGAGCTGAGGCGCAGCCCGATCTGAGTGGCATAGCAAACGGCGCAATCGCACTGCATATCGGCGCTGGGACGCAGGCAAAAACATGGCCGGCCGAATCCTGGTCCAAACTTGTCGGATTGATGGGTCGTCGGATTTGTCGGCAAATCTTGCTGCTGGGTGGGGCTAAAGAGCAAGCTTTGGCCAGCAGGATCTTGGCCGAACATCAACAGCCTGATCACATTGTGGATTTGACCGCGCGGCTATCCGTTGGTCAGTTGCCTCAAGTGTTCGCGAAATGTGCGATGTTGGTTGGAGCAGACTCTGGGCCTGCTCATCTTGCCACCGCGTGCGGCGTTCCCGTGGTCTCATTGTTCAGCGGCACCAATCACTCAGCTCAATGGCGACCGTGGGGTGACCAAGTCACGCTCGTCAGTCACCCGGTTGAATGTTCGCCGTGCCATCGCGAGGTGTGCCCGTTGGCGGATCACCCATGCCTTCAGGGAATTACACCGGAGCGAGTGCTTGCGGAGATTCTCAACGAGTTGGACAAGCAGGACCGCAATCCAGTCGGTGATGACGAAAAGCGCAAGTCCAAGATGCGAATAAGTGACCGCCCCATCGGTGTACCCATCGCCTGATGTGGCGATCAACTACCACCTGCACAATGAAACATCAGCAGCAAACAAGAACTCCGAAGCCAAGTCGCGCCGTTATGGTGCAGTTGGCGCGCGGAATGATTCGGCGCTTTGCGGATTCCCCAGCAGAAAATCATGCCCCACCGCTTGCAAGGTGGAAGAGTTGGATTCTGTCACTTTGGATTCTCTTCGTCGTTGCGGCGTGGCTGCTGGCGATGATTGGTCGACGCTGAGTTATTTGCGGACCCAATGTTGGAAACCCTGCATTCGCTGATTTCCTTTGCCGCGGTGGTGGCCACCGTCTGGGGCTTGGGACGCCCTCTTGTTCGCTGGCAGAAAGCGGGCAATCCGTGGAGCCTTGAAGGCCATGTGTGGAGTTTCGCGCTAGGCCTGGTCATTGCTGGTTGTTTGCTCACGGCTCTCGGGCTATTCGGCCTACTTAATTCCCAATTCCTCCGCATCTTAACGATCGTTGGCTGTGGTTGGGCGCTTGGGCAACTGCTTGTGGACCAACGCCGGCGTGTCGCCAGCGATGTGATCGATGCCGGCGCAGATGATTCTCTGCCGCGGGAAACAGTTGCGCCGCCGACCTGGTGGCAAGGTGGACTGTTAATCGCCGGTGTAGTTGCGATGAGCGGCGCGCTCCTTTCTGCGCTTGCACCGCCCACGGCTGGCGATGCCCTGTGCTATCACCTGGAGTTGCCGAAACAATTTCTACAGGCGGAATCCATCTGCTTCGTTCCGTGGCATGACAACGCGACATTCCCACTGCTGACGGAAATGTGGTTTGCCTGGGGCATGGCATTAGAAGGTGCCGTGACCGCGCAGCTCATTCACTGGGGGCTGGGCGTTCTCTTTGCCGCAGCCACTGCTTGTCTAGCACGCGGGCTTGTCGGCCGGGAATGGGCGTGGACGGCTGGTGCGATCGCGTTGCTTATTCCCGGCGTGACCAATCAAATGACAGCGCCGCTGAACGACATCGCTTTGGCAGCGTTCACAACATTGGCACTCGTCGCATGGCGCAACTGCCTTCCGGCGAGCGGCAACACGGAACCGGCATGTCGCCGCGCCTGGATTTTAAGAGCCGGGCTGATGGGTGGGGCTATCCTGTCCATCAAATACGTAGGCTTGATTTTTAACGCCGCGCTGGCCTTCGCGACGTTTTGCATTTGGGTGCGCAACCGCTTCGCAATTCGGCAGACAATTATCGCCAGTGTGGGCGTGCTTGCGATTGCGATGATTATTTGTGGGACATGGTACGTGAGGGCCGCGTGGCATCACGGCAATCCGGTGTATCCGTTCTTTGGTTCGCTGGCTGGCGCCGCCGATGCGCCGGAAACGCTCAGAGAAAGCAAGTTGCCTTTGACGTGGAGCGCTAGCGATGTTGCGAGCGCGCCGTGGCGGATAACGATGGACCCGGAGGAATTTGGCGGACGCGGGCACCAGATCGGATGTTTGATACTCGCATTGGTGCCTGGCCTGGTTCTTGCCCGAAGGTTGCGCGGACTAGGCTATCTGTTGATGTTCGCATTGGGCTATTTCTTCATTTGGTATGCATTGCGGCAAAACCTGCGGTTCCTGTTGCCGGCGATACCGCCGTTGGTTGTCGGCGCGACGTGGGTCATCGCCGAACTCGGCCGTTGTCAAACGTCGCCCAAATGGATTGCGCGAGCGGCTGTTGTTGCCGCGCTGGGGTTGATGGCCATCTGGCCTGCATATCGCGCTCGACGGCAAGTTGCTGTTGCGCTTGGCGTGGAGTCACGCGAAGAGTATCTGCACCGCGAAGAGCCAACTTATCTGGCTGCCCGGTTTGCCGACAACGCTCTTGATGGTGAGGCCAAGATCTTGTCGCAGGACTATCGGCTTTATTACTTCACACAATCTGTCACGCGCGAGAATATCTATCGCCGCGAGACGGGCTATGATCGAGATCTGGCACCGGTTGATGTTTCTGCCGAACTGCGTGCCGCGGGATACACTCACGTCTTGTTGGCGCAATCCAGCGGCGGAGAAATCCACTACAATGCCACTTTGAGCCGGCTGGTTACCGCTGCCGAACGTCTTGCGCCGGAGACTATTGCGCCGATTTTTGAATACGACGCGTCAGGCCATAGTGGGGAGCGGCGGAGTTACCGATTGATCGAGTTACGGTAACCGTTTTCGCAGGGGAATTGCCGCACTTTCCTTGCACATTGACTTGGCCTTCGGTCGATCAAAGCGTAGGATAACAATAGATTGTGAATTTTGGCACGAACTCCCGGGATCCGCGATAGCGTGAAGCCGGTGAGAAGATTCTCGCGAGCGAACCATGGCAAAGAAGCAAGGCCCCCGCAAGAAACTCCCCAAAGAGTTGGCCGTTATCAATGCCGATAATTGCACCGGCTGCGAAGCCTGCCTGGAGGTTTGCCCCGTTGACTGCATCTTCAAGATTCAGCAGTACGAGGACAAGCCGGGAATGCAGAGTTGGTGCCAGATTGACCTGGAGCGGTGTGTCGGCTGTGAGGTTTGTGTTCACATACCGCGCAAGAAGACCGACCCGTATGAATTGACGGTCTGCCCTTGGGATGCCATTGAGATGGTGCCGACGGAGTTAGTCGCCCAAACTGTCGCGCAAATCGGCGGTCCGTCAGAATATATTTATGAGAATTGGGACTCGCTCGTCGGTACGGCTCAACACCTGGCCGAACTCAAAGGCGCAAACTGAGCCGTACGATCCACTGGACGATCAGGATAATTCCCAATCCGCCCAGAGTGATCACTGTCCAGAATTGGCTATTCGACTTGAATGGGGTCTTGCTCTGCCGTCCTTTCTCCTGGGCGTCAGTATCGGCGCTTGTCTGTGATGCCTTTCGCGCGCGGTAGTATCTCCACAACCGCATTCCGCGAAACGGGATTTGGAAGGCAATCACGCCGAACCATAAGAACGACGCTGGGTTGTAATTCCAAGCCGACGCAATTTGCCCGTGACTGATCGCGACAAAACCGCGCGTCAGACCACAGCCAGGGCAATCGATGCCTGTCATGTTGCGGAACGTACAAACGCTCGGCAGTTGCCAGCCGCCGGCTGTTACGCTTGAGCTTTCGTTCAGGTCGAACGAAAAAGCGAGGATGACAACGACCAGGCATACAATCCCCAGTGTCCAATCCCATTTCGCATCATATCGGGAACAAACAACACCAATCGTGTTGTTCGAGTGAGTGGAGTCCTTTTCACTTTTCTCAAGAGTTGATCCCGCCTGGCTCACGGCAAATCATCTCCGCCGTTTGCGTTCGATTCTTCCAGCAGCTTCCGATACCTGGTCAATCGCACGCGAAGTTTGCTGGAGAACGGGTCAAGGCTAGCAGCCCTGCTCTGTGCCCGCACGGCTTCGACATAGTTCTCTTTGGCGGCAAAGCATGCTGCCAAGGTATCAAAATAAGACGCGGAACTTGGATTCAGTCGCAGTGATTCCATCGAGTGGTCAATTGCCTGATCCAGATCACCAAACGTCTTTGCGGCCAGCCAGGCATAGAGATTGTGTGCATTGTCATCCGATGCATCGACCAGGGATTGTTGCTCCAGGATCTGCAGCGCGTGAAGGATTCTCCTTCGCAGCGCCGCGCTTTCTTGCGGAGTGTTTTCTTCGCGATGATAGAGTTCGATCATGCCATCAGGATTTGATTCGTCCGTGAACATCGACTTCTGCAGCATGTCCATATACTTGACTTCGTCTTCCCCTTTGACGGCCAAAGCCGAGAAAAACTCCGCGCGAGATTGCATTTCCTCGGGAGTGGGTCCATCGGCTCCCCAAACACTCCGACCGCGACGCTCGTTGTTCCACATCGCTTCGGCGGCCTCTGTCATGATCTGGGCAGCGTCACCCAACTCTCCGGCATCGGCCAGCGATTCCGCCAGCAGCATTCGCGCTTGCAGAGCCTCGAACTCGCCTGGTGGCACTTCGTTGAGCAGTTGACGATATTCCTTTCGCGCTGCGGTGCCTCCTCCTTCTTTCTCCATGCGATAGGCAAGATAGATCACCGGGAGATCACTCTCTTGCGGATAGTAGCCTAACTCCTTGGGTGTAAATTGCCGCACATCCTTTGCCTTCGCCCAGGCTGACTTCGCCGCCTCCTCGGAGTGCAACGCATCCATCCGAATCGCGTAAACGCAGGCAAGCAACGGATGGCTCTCCAGCGGACGTTCAAAACGTTGATGGAATTCGCCGAGTGATTCCCGCAACTCATGCTGTTGGATCCATCGCATCAGCCGCAACAAAGTCGGTACGGAATCGTCAGCCGAGGAAATCATCTCGGACGTGACCGCAACAAGCTGCTGGCGGTATTGCGGTTGTTGATCCGCCGCGCGTGCGAATTGGCAGCCAGAATGTTCATATAACCCAAGCCAGATCGCATCGGTGGGATCTGAGGAATCCGCGATGGCGGAGTTTGATCTCACGGTGTTCAGTTCTTCGGCAGCCAACTCGCGCCAGCGCTGCCCGACGCGTGCAATCTCTTCGGCATCATTCGTGTCCATTGGCGTTTGCAGATGTTCGCGCAACCAAAGGACCGGCATCCGCTGACTTTCGCCAAGTTCCGCACTGACGAGTTGACGTTGTTCATTCCAATCGGCAGAGTTGACAGCGACGTCGCGCACAAGCTTCAAAGCCGCTGCACGTGCCAGAACCGGCGAACGCTCATATCTGGCCAAACGCGCTAACGCGCTGACACCCAAATTCAACGGCAACTCCGCCAAGAGCGTCGCCGTGTGTTCGCGCGCGGCAGGCGGTTGCTGCACATAATCAACAAGACAATCCTTGACGCGCTTGGGATCTTCGGGGCGAGCCAGGTCGAGGGGAATCTTCTGAGTCAGCTTGCGCGACCTGGCAGCAACTTCTGGGTCGCTATGCTCTTGCGCAACCGCGAGAGCATCAAAGGCGCTTTCACCCAACTGCTCCAATTGTCGCGTAGCACGTTCTCGCACGTAGTAATCGGACGAACCCAGCGATTCGATCAGATTGCCAACATCCGCAGCCGCGGGAATGCCTTGGGGGGATTGCGCGCTGCAAAAACTCGCGCCACCAAGAAACACAACGGCGGCAACGCAAATCACCACGCCACGAGCAACTGCCCGGGCGTTGATGATCAAAGTGGAGGACTTGGCTGCCATATTGCAAGAATAACTGAGGCAGCGCTGGGACGACAAGGGAATCCGGTCACGCGGTGATTCTGCTATCTGGCTTGCCGAGCTTTCCCGCCGACATAACCGACGCGTCCGCCTTCGATGACGCTGAACTCGGCCCAAACCGGCAAGTGATCAGCAAACCGCAATACCTCGTCGCGCGACAAGCTGAATTGGGCTTCCAGATTCAGTACGCCTCCGCGCCCGGTGAATTCGCGCGTGGCCGCGCTGTGAAACAGCATATTGTCCAACTCGGCCGTTTGACGAACGGTGGTGGGAGCGCCGGCCGCCACCCAGTTGATTTGCGGGATTCGTCGCAAACCGCCTAGCTCTTCTGCGGTCTTGTTCATTGCCCCCAACAAAATGACGTCATCTTCGCCCAGTCCTGAGTTGCGAATGGCACGAAAAACGTCGGCCAATGCCTCAAGCTCGCCGTCTGGCCAACTTGGGTTCACGTTCGTGTTGACCAGCACAAACGTGAAAGCTTCCGTCGGCTCCGGCCCGCGCACGCGAAACAAAGCCGCCAGCGGATCACGCAGCAGGCGGTCACCGGGGTCCGAGACAGTAAAAACGCGCGCGTGATCAATCTCGATCCGCGAGGCGTCATAGACGAACGCAAACTGCTCGCGCTCTTCGCCAACACCTACGCGCGGTCCAATCACAAAGTTATAGTCGTCGCCATTTGCATTGGCGGCAGCAATCAATCTAGGTAACACGTCTTGCTGCGAAGAACGAATGCCTTGCAGCGCAACGACGTCAAACTGACGAATTGTCTCCGCGATTCGGGAAACCGCATCGGGATCGGCCATCTTTTCCTGGCCTAGGACTTGCAGGTTCCAACTCGCGATCTTGATCGCGTCGTCGTTGTCGGTGAATGCAGCGGTCCCCTTCTTTGCCACCTGCGTAATCCATTGTGACCACGGCTGGGGACCTGCAATCTCTCGCGCCGCCCAGCCTGCGGCTGCGCCAACGATCAAGATGGCAAGGAATTTGATAAGTCGAAACATGGGAATGCCGCCCAGTTGCAAGTACGCGTGTCTCACCGGAACACACCAAGGCGAAAAGCGCAACAGC
>CALJLD010000109.1 GCA_937982665.1 uncultured Planctomycetales bacterium | reverse complement strand
TCCCGCGCTCTGCGTGAAGGGAGCAAAGCCTTGGCGTTGGACCGGCTGAACGAGCGGAACCTGGATATTCGCTATCAAGACCCGGTCAAGGTCAGCGACGAAGCCGACCTGGCGACCGATTCGGACCTGGCGATGAAGATCATCGGCGGAATCTTGCCGTACCTGGTGATTGCGTTTGCGTTCCTGGGCGGCATGTATCCGGCTATTGACTTGGGGGCTGGCGAAAAGGAGCGCAACACGCTGGAGACGCTGATCCTCGCGCCATCCACGCGCACGGAAATAGCTATCGGCAAGTTCCTGGTCATCTTTACTTCGTCCGTGACCGCATCCTTGCTAGGCCTGGCGTCCATGGCGGCGTCTTTCAAGTACGTCGCTTCTTCAACGTTGCTGAGCAGCTTGCAGTTTCAGATCAGCCCTACGATTGCCGTTTCTGTCGCGCTGCTCGTCTTGCCGCCGGCGGCAGCATTCTCAGGGCTATTCCTGGCGATCTCGATCTATGCCAGGAGTTTTAAGGAAGCCCAAAGCTACATGGCGCCGCTGCAGTTTGTGCTGATCTTGCCGGCCTTGGCTTCGGCGCTGCCAGGCATCGAGATGAGTTGGAAGGTAGCGTTCATTCCGCTGGTGAATGTCTCGATGCTGACCAAGGAATTCCTCAAAGGCAACATCTATTGGGGCTACTACGGCGTGACGATCGCCACGTGCCTGGCCGCGGCCGCTGCTTGCGTGGCGTATGCCATCTGGCAGTTCCGGCGGGAAGAGGTGTTGTTCCGCACGTGATGGGGTTTCATTCAAGGCATGAAGAATGACCTGGGCGTCGCGTCATAGCCAGCAGTGGTCTGACTTGGACGAGTTGGAGGAACGATGCGGGTCTGCTTGCGGTTTTGTTTTGTGGCACGACTTTGAAACGTTGTTGCAGAATATTTCCGCCGACTATTTGTGTTCAGCATGGCAGTCGCTAGCTGAGCGCCTGGACGCCAATGGTCTGCAAGTTGCAGATCTTTCCTGGGGGTGGATGCACCCAGGGTATACGATTGTCGCCAACAAGATGATCGACAGCCCTTCGGACTACCTGGGCTGGATCAGCGAAAGCTTTTGGGACTTCGATAGGGCGAGGAAAACGCGCCACGTTGCTATCAAGATCGACAACGAATTGCGATCTTGCGATCCTCCGATGGCGATCGCTTGCTGCGACATACGAGCACAGAAATGGAATATCGCGCCCGACGATTTTGCAACCGCTTTGCGGCTTATTGAAGCGATGTGCACGGATGAAATCTCCGACTGGGCGCCCGATGTCGTCCTCGCGCGCCATATAGATGTGGGAGAGCCAAGGGTTCAAGCCGCTGAAGCGATTGCTGCGCGTAGCCAGTCGAGACTGGACGATGCACTATCGGCTGCCAAGCGTTGCTATTCAGCGGTTGGTTACCGAATCGTTGTACGCGGTTTTGCCGCATTCGTTGATGCGGAGAAAGCTCACAGCGAAATTGATCTACGATTACCCGCCGTGTAGGCCGTTTACTTGAAAGACCGTCCGCACCTAACTTCTGGCCGAATCACGCGCTCGGTGCCAACCATGGCCAATCGCAATCAATTTTCGCTCAGTACGGCATTTTGCGTTGTGCTTGGTTGTGCCGTGATCTTCGCAATTTGGCGACTGCAATTCAGCGTCATCGCGCGCTTCCATGTCGCGATTGTTGGCGCATTTTTGTGCGTCAATCTTCGCATATCGTTCGCCGTTGCCACCAACAGACGCCGCGGCCGGCAACCGCAGGCATGCGTGGTGGACTTGTTGGCTGGCTGGCATGCCGACGGTTCTTCTTGCAATGATAAGTGTCGCCAACAGTGTCCTGTTCGTTCTTTTTCAGCGCACAATTAATTCTGAGTTCTTCTCTGTCTTCTTCCGAATTCTCACATTGATATTGATCGCGCTTGGACTTCTTGGATTTGTTGTCTGTGTCCTTGTGATTTTGCGCAAGTATCCATTTCGCCGCGACGACATCGCGATGGGTGTCTTTCAATGCCTTGCAGTATTGACTGGGCTGTTCGTGCTCGGCTGGGCTTATGTGGTAAGCCGCTAGCCGGGCGTAGTGCGACTGTCACGTTTCTCTTCACTTTGGGCAGCGGCTGCGTCGATTGCTTGCAGATTTCGCGCATCCTACAATTCGGCGAATTGTGATGCGCGCATTTGACTGGCGAATTGGTTTCTAGAACATGCCGGACGAATTTGCCTTGATCCGACAGCTGCAAGAGTTTCTTGCCTGGGTGTGAAACCGCTGTTTGCGGTGTGTAACAGACTTTGGGGTCTGGGCTTCGGCGAGATCTTGCCGACGATAATTTCTGGCTGTGGGGACGCAAGATTGGGTACCAGGCCGGTTTGTTCAGCAAACTCAATACCATGAGCAAACTAGCACTCAACAGGTTTTGAAATACGTTCTAGAATCTTAGAGTGTTCTTCTCAAAGCCCGAACCCGAACGCGCGCGCAAGGCGATGGTTGCCGCGCAGCTCAAACGCCGCGGAATCACCGATCCGCGCGTGCTCGCCGCGCTGCAAGAAATCCCCCGCGAACAGTTTGTGGCAGAGAACATCAGCGGCGCGGCGTACGAAGATCGGGCGCTGCCCATCGATTGTGGGCAGACGATCAGCCAGCCGTATATCGTCGGCCTGATGAGCCAGGCGTTGCAGTTGCGTGGACATGAACATGTGTTGGAAGTTGGCACCGGTAGCGGCTACCAAACGGCCGTGCTTTCGAGACTCGCGCGGCATGTGACCAGTGTAGAGCGGCACGAAGCGCTCTCGCGCAAGGCCGCACTCATTCTGCAAGAGCTCGGCTGCGTCAACGTATCGTTGGTTGTCGGCGATGGAACGCAAGGGCATTCCGCCAGCGCGCCGTTTGATCGCATCATCGTCACGGCCGCGGCCGAGGAACTGCCGCCGGCGCTCTGGGAACAACTGGCCGAAGGCGGCGTTCTCATCATTCCGCTGGGAACCCAAGGCGAACAAGAGTTGCAAGAGATTCACAAAGTTGCCGGGCAACAGCAGGTTGTGCCGCTTTGCAAATGTCGCTTTGTGCCGCTGGTGGGAGATTCACCGTAGGACGAGTGAAGTTGCCTTCGCTGACTCCTGTTCAATTACAGCGCTAAATCACAGCGCTCACTCATACGCCTTGAACCTCAAGTCCTTGAACTCCACCCACATCGGCGCGCCGGCATGAAGTTGCAAGGCGAGGATGCCGTCGCTCTTGGCGTTATCC
>CALJLD010000108.1 GCA_937982665.1 uncultured Planctomycetales bacterium | reverse complement strand
GTTGCTGCTCATGCTCAAGCAGCCACTTCTTCCGCCAGAGTCCGCCACCGTATCCGCAAAGTTGCCCGTCCGAGCGAACAACGCGGTGGCAGGGAACGATGATCGCCAGGCGATTCTGCCCATTCGCGCGACCGACCGCGCGGCGGGCTTGCGGGTTGCCAATTTGCGTCGCGAGTTTCGCATAGCTGGAAGTCTGCCCATGCGCGATCTTCAACAATCGTCGCCAAACTTGCATTTGGAAGGGTGTTCCGCGCAAGTCCAACGGGACATCAAACTGTGAACGAGTCCCCGCAAAATACTCGTCAAGTTCGCGCCGCGTTTGCGAGAGATAGTCGTGCTCGCCAGGAGCGACGGCCGCTTTGAACAACTTTTGCAACGCCACGCATTGAGCTTCGATCGCTCGGCGGTCCAGGAACTCCAACAGGCAAAGCCCTTTGTCGCCAGCCACCGCCAGCATTGGCCCCAACGGAGTTTCCAAGAGCTCGGTACGCAGGCATTCCATCTCGCGCGACTTCGCCGGCGGAGCGCCAAACAGTCGGCCAAACGCTTCGCGAAATCCGCTGGCCGATTGATAGCCGCCATCAACAACCGCGCCCTCTACGGAACTTCCGTCTTGAATTCCCGACATTGCTTTTCCTAATCGTTGGGCCCGGCAAAAGGCATGAAACGTCATTCCGTATCGGCTCTTGAAGAAACGGCGAGCGCGAGCCGGATCAATGCCTGCCTCGCGAATGTCTTGATCGACAACGCGTTTTCCGTTCGCGCCGGCCGCCAGCGTGAAGAGCGGTTCTGTCCAATCCGGCAGTTGCCCCGCTGTTTCCAAAGGACGACAGGCCTTACAAGGTCGAAATCCCCTGGCATACGCCTCTGCGACCGTGCGAACGAAGATCACGTTTTCCCGCTTCGGTTTGCGGGCCGAACACGTGCTGCGGCAGAAGATGCCGGTCGTTCTGACACACGTGTAAAAGATGCCTTCGTAACTCGCATCGCGCCGCAGCAGGGCGTCATACATCTCGTCGGCAGAAGGCAGCGTGCTCATGCGAGCGAATCTAGCACGCGCCGGCTGGAAATCGCCACCGGGAAATGAACAAGGAATTGGGAATCAACGAATCACTCCATCGCATGGAGAGAACAAACATTCTCCCACGCCCCTCACGTTTGCTGTATTCAAACAAGAAACCCGCGTCCCGATGAGCTCGGGGCGCGGGTCTCAATAATCCTTTGGCCGCTCACATCCTCACGTTGATGACGTGAAGTGTCCGTGTCTCAGTTTTCTGTTCCACAGCTCGCGGAACCACTGGCCGCTAGACCATTTCCTTCAGGTTCTTCAGCGGACGGACTTTGACCGTGGTGTAACCCTTCTTGGCGGGTACATCCATCAGTTTTCCGAAACGCAGCACGCCCTTTTGCGCGGGCTTCGCGGGGACCTTCTTGCGGACGATTTTCACCAATCCTGGGATGGTAAAAGCGCCGGGTCCGCTGCGGCCCAATGACTTCTTGATCTCTTCGCTCATCGCTTCCATGACGGCAGCGACTTCCTTTTTGGACATGCCGGTGCGCTCGGCGATGTTCGCAAGGATTTGTGTTTTGGTAAGCGGTTTGTCGCCAGCCTTTGCCATTGCTCGACCCTCCTGGTGGATGTGAATACGGCGGAAAATTCGTTACGTCCGTCAAGATTGACGGGATGATTAAAAACCACCAAGTCAGAATTGCAATACCGTTTCCCGCAAAAAGCCTCGGAAAAACCGGCCCGAAACGGACTTTGTCGCGTCAAACGCATGTGAGCATTGCGGCTCAACGGCAGTTCGACCAGTCCACAATTGAGCGATTTCCCTGACATTTGGGCACAGGCGGTAAGGTTGGCCTCGGCTGTTGAAATAACGTAAAATGCTTTCTCAGCAAGGTTTATGTGAGTTCCCGACCTCAACATCATCGTGGAATTGCAACGTAATCGTGGAATTGCAAGGTGGGGGTCGGCGACTTTGGACAGGGATTGTTTTAGGGGGATTGCAAAAATGCGGCGATTCGACGCACCGGAAAATCCTGCTGCCGATAAAAGTGCGGCGAATTACCGGCAACAGCCGAAATCCGAGGATTTCCGGCGTTTCGCGCGGCTCTTGGTCGTTTGTGTCCTCCTTGCGCTTGTTTGTGGCGTAAATCCGTCGCCCTGCCACGCCCAAGTGATTGATGAAGGCTCATTTGACGCCCAGTTGGATGATGTCTTCTTGATGCCGGACCGCAGGCAATTGCAGCTGATGCGGCAGGCGGAAAGCTTCATTGAAGAAGGGCAGTACTCAAACGCGGCTCGCGCGTTGGCGCGGATCCTGGAAACAGACAGCGACTTCTTCATCCGCAAACCGGGCAGCGAGACGTTTGCCAGCTTCAAGAGAAAAGCTGAGCGGATGATTGGCGAGTTCCCCAAGGAAGGGCTTGAGGCTTACGACACGCTCTTCGGTGCGATTGCCGAACGCGAATTGGAAAACGCGGTCCAATCAAGCGCAATCGAACACCTGATCGAGTGTTCGCGACGCTATTTCCATACGGAGGCCGGAGCGCAAGCGACCTGGATGCTGGGCCTTTACTATTTGGACCGAGGACAACCGCTCACCACGGCGACGCTATTTCAACGTCTGCAAGAAAACGCAAAAGCGGCCGAACTTGAACCCAAGCTATCGCTGTTGACAGCCATCGCATTTTATCGCGCAGGGCGTGAAGAAGACGCCAGGAGTGTAGCGATCAAGATGCGGCAAGAATTCGCCAACGCACGATTTGAACTTGGTGGCCAATCCTTGCCCATCTTCGCCGACGACAGGAACGCTCTTGCCTGGTTGGCGGGAATTGGCGGCGCTGCCATTTCCGCGGAAGCTCAGGCTGTCGCCGGTTGGTTGCTTCCACGCGGTAGCGCCAGTGGTCAGGCAATCGTTAACGCGGATCGCCCAATCTCTGTGCCACGGTGGAGGCTGCCCACAAGCACGGATGAAGACACACAATCCAAGATTCGCAAACTCGAAACGGAGTTTGCATCGGAGAATCCGCCGATTGTTGCCATGCCGGCATCTCAACCGTTGGCGATTGGGGATTACGTCATCGTGCGCACCAAAGACGCACTTGTCGCAGTGGATTTTGAAACGGGCAAGCGCACGTTTCCGCTGTCCATGCTTCCGCCGCCTGCCGTGCCTGGGATGGGCGAAACGCGATTTGGCGAGAGCCAGGCATCGCTCGACTTGTTGGAGTTGGAACGCAATCTGGTTGATGATTTGAGCGATGCGCTTGTTTCGTCGGACGGCAGGAATGTCTATTTCGTTGCGGATCAGTCGCAGCATCGTTCCCAGCATCAGATATTTCTGCCTGCTGACGGCGCAAGTCCATATGGGCCGTTGAATGATGTCAATTGGCTGGAAGCGCGCAGCCTGGAAAGCGAGGGAAAGCTTCTGTGGACCTTGGGCGGACCAGAGACAGCGGGAAACCCTCTGGCTGGCGCGTACTTTCTGGGCCCGCCATTACCGTTGCACGGAGTGCTGTATTGCCTGGTCGAATGGAACAAAGCCATTGAGCTTGTCGCTGTGCAGCCTGGACAGGGCGCAAGCGAAGTCTCAGTTGTCTGGCGACAACATCTGGCCGCCGTTCAAGAGGCCTACGGCTATGACGTCTTTCGCCGGATGGTTGGTGCCACTCCATCGTTTGCTGATGGGTTCTTGGTTTGCCCAACATCCAGCGGAGCAGTGGTTGCCGTTGATCTGTCGACCAAGTCGCTGCAGTGGGGATTCAAGTACGCACAAAACGATCCCATCTACGCCTCCCGCGCGCAGCAACTTCATTCTGGCCGTGCCGGCAACCGTTTTGATCGCTGGGTAGATGGCACCTCAGTGATTGCCAACGGCAAGGTTTATCTCACTCCGCCATTTGCCCATCGAATGTATTGTCTGGACCTGGTAACCGGTGAGTTGCTTTGGGATGTTGCGCGAAATCGTGGGCTGTACCTGGCGGCGGCTACTGAGCGCCATGTCTTTGTCGTTGGCTCTGATCAGATCGATGTCTTTGATGTTGAAACCGGAGCGCAGTCCGCGGAGTTGCCATTGCCATCGGGCGTTACGCCTTCAGGACGCGGCATTCGGACGCCTGACACATACTTACTCCCGCTCAACAGTGGTGAGATCGCGCTTGTTAACTTGAAACAGCTGCAGATCGATCAGCGAGTCACCTTGCAGGGCATTCCCGGTGCGGAGCGACCCACACTGGGAAACCTGGTCGCCCACCGGGGCAGCATCATTTCCCAGTCGTTGCATGGAGTCGATTGCTTTTACCAAATCGGCGAATTGAAGGAACAGATCCAAGGGAGCGATCAAGGCGCATCTAATGCGGAAGTCTTGACGAACCAAGCGCTCGTCCTGCTGGAAGAAAATGATCGCAAGGCGGCGATTCCGCTACTGCAGCAATCGCTCAAGTTGCGGAAGGATGAACTCACCCGAATACTGCTCGTCAGCAATTTGCGTGCGATTCTTCGTGAGGATTTCTCGTCCAATCGAGAGTTAAACGATGAGATCAAGGATCTTCTCGTCACGGTCGAAGAGCGCACATCATTCCTGCATGACGTTGCACATGGCCTTTACACCACCGGCGAATATCGCGCCGCATTCGAGGTTTACCTGGAACTGGCCGATCTTGTTGCGTCCAGCGCCAAGCCGCACAGCGTCGCGATGATGACGCCAGCCAAGGAATGGAAAGTGCGCGAGAGCCGCTACCTGGGAGCGCGGCTCATGAATCTTTACCAATTGGCTGACAGCGCGGATCAGGCGTTCATGGATGAACAAATCGCACAACGATTGCCAGCCATACCCAACGAGTCCACCGCCGACCGCGCGGCTTTGCGATCGTCCGCTCAACAGTTACGGCAGTTCATTGACAACTTCCTCAACCATCAGGCGGCCAACACCGCGCGGATTCGGCTGGCCCGCACACTGCAAGCCATTGAACCCGGCAGTTTTGAGACAGAACTCCTGTTGCGACAAGCCTGGCGTACAGGAGATGTCCAACAGCAAAGTCAGGCCATCTCTGCGTTGACAGAATGTTATCTGCAAGGCGGCAACATCGCCGCCGCGCGCGACACCAATCAACTCTATGCAGAGCATATCGCCAAACATGAGCTTGCGGCTGTTGGCGAAGCGAAAAATCTCTCGCAGCGTATTCAACTTGCAATCGCCGAGAACGCGAATCTGTCAGCTTGGGGGAAATGGGATCAGCAAGAACCGCAGGAGCAAAACCCCGGGCCGATGAGTTTGCTTGTGCCCTTGGCAAACGATGGTTCATTGGCTGAAGTGTCAACGCGTTCGAACCATTCCAATATCTATTGGGACACCAACAATGCCGGTCACTTGCAAGGTCAAGACGCGTTGGGCAATACCGCGTGGACCTTGCCGGTGGATGCCGCAATCGGAACGCGTCGGTATGTGGCCGCCACTGCGTATCGTTTTCAAAGTTTGGGCCAATTGCAGTTGGTGACGCTGGGCGAGCGATTGCTTTCCATAGGCGTGCGCGACCGAACAGCCAAAACCTTGGGCGAGATGACGTTCGCGAGTTCCTTTTCCGGGACGGGAATTGGCGAAATCCGTACGAACAGTTTTCGTCACCCCTGGGGAGAAATGCGAGATTCGTTGCTCGATCTTCGCAACCGAAACCTTGGAGTCACCGCGCTGTTGAATGAAGAATGCCTGTGCATCGTGCAAGGGCAGGACATCATTGCCGTCCATCCCACGTTGCAAGGTGAGATTCTCTGGCGGCGTCGCGTTGAGAAAAACGTTGAGCGGATGTTTGGCTCCGGGGAACGCCTGTTTGCCGTTCATGATGAAACAGCCACAGTCTTGCGTGCCGCTGATGGCGAGATCTTGGGCGAGCGCGACGTTCCCCCGAACATCGAGATTATGTCTGGCTCCGGCGATGGAGTCGTCCATTGGTTGGATGCCTGGCCAATAGGCGGTCGCGAGCAGACTGTACTCTCCCTTGCCGATTGCTGGTTGGGAACAAAGGACAATCCCGTCAACCTTTGGCAGCGCGAGTTTGAAGCAAACGCCAAAGGCTATCGCATCTCTCGCAACCGCGCTGCGATTGTTGAACCTGGCGGGACTTTGAGCGTTCTGGATTTGAAAAACGGAGTTTCGGAACTGGAATTGGAACTTAACCCGGATGAAAACCTCAGTACGGTCTTCGCCATGGAACACGGCGACACGCTGATCGTTGTTGCCAACAGCGCGGAGAACTTTGAACAAGCACGCGGCGTGATCACACCGTTCCCGGCCGCAATCGGAGGTGTCCGAGTCAACGGCTGGGTGTATGCAATTGACCTCCAGAAAGGCACAAAACTGTGGGAGCAAAAGCTCGGCAATCACGGCGTGTGGCTTGAACAACCCGCAGGCTTACCAGTCCTGGTTTTTGCTTGTGCCGCAAATATCCGCCGCAACGGCAAGCAGATTCGGGCGAATTCCGTTTTGATTCTGGATAAGCAAACTGGAGAGACGATCCACTCGACGGAGTCTTCGCTCTCCACGGCAAGCAACTACACCATTTCGGGTAACCCGGAAACAGGAACGGTGGAATTTGAATGGCCCAACACAACCCGCTTGATCATGAACTTTGACAAGCCTGATTCGGACGCGGACCAGGAGGAGCGGAACTAAGTACCCCCACGCCCCTTTGGTTGGGTATCCCCGTCAAGCGTCAAGATATGGCCATGTTGGGGAATTTTTCCAAGAAACGAACTTTTGCCGGATTTGAGGACACTAACGTAGGGGACAGAGAGCGATCCTGGCAATCCGCAGCAGCAAATGGCGTTGAAGTGCAGCAGAATACTGCGAGGCAGCGAATACCGCCAAACTCACTGTTCTCTACCAAACCGATTTACACCAGCCGTTTTTACCAACTACACTAACCACGTGGCCTTCCTGATTTTGCCCCCGCCGTTGTTGCTCCCGCCTTTGGCCTAATCCGCATAACCCGCTCTGTCGCCAACGCACGAAGGTGGCATTCGCTAGGGTCCGCGAGTGAAGACGCACGGTAAGGACGCTGTAAGAACGCCACTGTTTTGAAACGCTTCATCGGGATTCCCGCAACTGAATAAGGAATGGTTGATGTCTGAATTCAATCCGCAAGGCTCCGCCGCAATCAGCAAACTTGCTGACGCAAGAGCTAAGATCCAAGAGCAGCTGGCCCAGGTGATCGTCGGTCAGGATCTTGTGATTGAGCAAATGCTGATCTCTCTGTTTGCCCGGTCGCACTGCCTGTTGGAAGGCGTCCCCGGCTTGGCAAAGACGTTGATGATCAGCACGCTCTCCCGTGCTTTGAATCTGAAGTTCAATCGCATCCAGTTCACGCCAGACTTGATGCCGGCTGACATCACCGGGACGGAAGTGCTGGAAGAAAACCGTTCGACGGGTGCCCGGGAACGTCGATTCCTGGAAGGGCCGCTCTTTGCCAACGTGATCTTGGCGGACGAAATCAACCGTACGCCGCCAAAGACCCAGGCTTCCCTGCTGGAGTGTATGCAAGAACGGCATGCCACCGTGGGTCGCATGCGGCACGCCATGATGGATCCCTTCTTTGTGTTGGCGACGCAAAACCCAATCGAACAAGAAGGAACCTATCCGCTGCCTGAAGCGCAACAAGACCGCTTCATGTTCAAGATCTTCGTCAACTACCCTTCGTTTGACGAAGAATTTGAAATTGCCCGTCGGACCACTGCCACCATGGCCGATCACATTGTGCCGGTGCTCAGTGGTGAAGAGATTCTTGAGATCCAACGGATCGTTCGTGAGGTTCCCGTCACGGACCACATCATTCGCTACACACTTTCCCTGGTCCGCCAAACTCGTGTCGGCCAACCGGGCATACCGGAAATTGTTGCGGACCAGGTTGGCTGGGGCGCAGGGCCACGTGCCGTGCAGTTCTTGATCCTGGGAGGCAAAGTGCGTGCCTTGCTTCACGGCCGTACTCACGTCTCCACGGAAGACATCATGGCCTTGGCCAAACCCGTCCTGCGTCACCGCATCACGGTGAACTTTGCGGCGGAGAGCGAAGGCGTCACCGCGGACAATGTTATTGATGAGTTGATTCGCATCACCCCTGCGAAGGAAGATGAGCTGACAAGCGATGCCCGATTCCAGAAGATTTTTGCATCCTGAAGCGGTGCGACGTTTGGGCCGCATGGAACTCCGTGCGCGCCACATCGTGGAAGGGTTCTTGTCTGGAATGCATCGTAGTCCCTACTTCGGGCAATCCATCGAATTCCTTCAGCACCGTGAATACGTGCCTGGTGATGACTTGCGCCACCTGGACTGGAAGGTGTGGGCCCGGCAAGACCGGTACTACATCAAACAGTTCGAGGAAGAAACCAACATGCGCTGCACGCTGCTGGTGGATGTCTCCAACAGCATGCGCTATGGCCGTGGTGCTATGACCAAGTTTGAATACGCCTGCACGGCTGCCGTCAGCATGGCGTACCTCATTCTCAAGCAGCAAGATGCCGTCGGCTGTGTGGCGTTTGACGAGAGCATTCGCAATGCGGTGCCCATCCGCAGCAAACGGAATCACTTGGATTCCGTGATTCACTGCCTGGAAGTCAGCGAGCCGCAGGACAAGACGGACATCTTCCGTATCATGCAAAACGTTGCGGAAAACTATCCGCGGCGGGGAATGATCATCCTGTTCTCAGACTTATTCGTTGAGCGGCCTAAGCTGTTCAAAGGTTTGAGAATGTTGCGACAGCGTGGCCATGACGTGATGGTTGTCCATGTGATGGATGATGACGAGATCGATTTCAGCTTCAACGGTCCCATGCGATTTGATGGGATGGAATTGCCGGAGCATCTTTCCTGCAATCCGCGTTCTCTTCGTGATGCCTATGTCGAAATCGTTGGTGAGTACCTGGAAGAGGTTCGCCGTGGCTGCGCGAAGAACACCGTGGATTATGCCCTGGTGCGAACGAGCGAACCTCTCGACGCGGCGCTGGCCGCGTTCTTGAGCAACCGATTGGGAATGCATCACCGGAACTAATACAAGTCGAGGCGCTTACTACTAACCAGAATGGAATCCCTTTTTCTCAATCCGGCTTTGATAGCGATCGGTCTGCCACTTCTGGCATTGCCGATCATTATCCATTTGATCAACTTGATGCGCCACCGCCGTATTCAATGGGCGGCGATGGAGTTCTTGTTGGCTGCCTATAAGAAGAGCAAGACCTGGGTCATCCTCAAACAGCTGTTGCTGCTGTTGATGCGAATTGCCGCGGTGGCAGCCATCATGTTCATCGTGGCTCAGCCCATCCTTCAGGGCGGCCTGGACTTCCTGGGTGGCGAAGTCACGCACCACATCGTGCTGCTGGACGACAGCTACTCCATGGCCGATGTCCACGGCTCGGAGACGGCTTACGAAATCGCCAAGCGCGGCGTCTTGCAAATCGCCAACAAAGCGGCCACCGCTCGCGGCGCGCAGGAGTTCACACTCTTGCGATTCTCCGAAGCTGTTAAGGAATATCCTGAGTTAGAAACCAACTCGCGGCGGGTTGCCGCCGATTTTGAATCAACCCTTGAGCCCATCCTTGGCCGTCATGAAGCTTCCCAGACCGCCGCAGGGCCGGAAGCAGCTTTGGACGCCTTGGACAAAGTCCTGGATGAAGGTCGTGACGAAAAGCGGATCGTCTACATTGTCTCGGACTTCCGCCAAAACGAATGGGAATCGGCCGACGCTTTGAAAGACAAGATCGCGCGACTGCAAGAGCAGGGTGTGGATGTTAAGCTTGTCCGCGCGGTGGACAAAGAGAACGAGAACTTGACGATTACGTCACTTGCCGCAGTGCCCGGTGTCCGGGCGGCGGGCGTGCCGATTGAATTGCAAGTCACCGTCAAGAACAACGGCAAGAACGTCAAACGCAACGTTGCGGTCACTCTGACAGAAGATGGGAAGGAACGTAACGGCGTCACCATCGGTGAGATTCAACCCGGTGGCGAAGAATCGCGCACGTTCACAGTGTTCTATCAATCGGCCGGTCCCCATTGGGTTGAAGCCCGATTGCCCACAGACGAAGTGGAAACGGACAACCACCGCTATTGGTCGATCGACCTGCCGCTGGAAATCCCAGTCCTGATTTGTGATGAGGACCCTGACAGCGCGGCTTCGTTCTACCTGGATATCCCGCTCAACGCCCGGGCTGATGAGTTAGCCACAGGCATCACAACACAGATTGAGCACCCTCGCTACCTGTCCGATAACGACCTCAGCAAGTTCCAGTCGATCTATCTCAGCAACTTCAGCCGCTTGGAAGCGCAGGCCATCGCCGCGCTTGAGGAGTATGTTCGCAACGGTGGCGGAGTAGCGTTCTTCCTGGGGAACAATACCCAAGCCCGCTGGCTGAATGAAAACCTTTATCGTGATGGCGAGGGCCTGTTCCCTGTGCCCATCGCAAGCAAGGTGGAGCTTTTGGCGGATCCCACGGATCGTTCGCCGGACATGATCCCCAGTCCGGATCATCCTGTCTTCCGCGTCTTCTCCATCTCAAAGAACTCGTTCTTGAACCAGGTCAAAGTCTGGGAGTATTGGGCGTTGCAGCGCGGTTTTCAAGCCAAGGATGACCTTGTCCTCTGCCACCTCCGCAACGGTGCTCCACTTGTCGTTGAGAATCGCGCGTTCGGCTCCGGGCGAGTTGTCGCGTTCCTGCTCGCCGGCGATGACTCCATGACCAACTGGACAAACAACCCCAGCTACGTCGTCTCGATGATGGTGCTGCAGTCCTATCTCTCCAAGCAGCGCGAGTCGTCGTTCGAGATCGGCGTCCCGTTCAACGTGGCGAACTTGTCCGTCGAGCGATTTGGTGCCGAGGTTGAGTTCTCGCGGCTTGGCAAAGAGAACCCGTTGAGCGTCAAAGTTCAAGCGACAGAAACCGGCGCATCACAAGACAATCCACAAAGTGGGTCCGCTGATGCCAGCCAAGAGAACACCAACCAAGACAACACCGGCGAAGAAGCCGCTGACGGCGCCACACCCATTTCCCTTCAGGACGAAGACGCCAACCAAACGCCCACGCAAGATGGCGATTCGCAAGGCACCGGCACTTCCACAACTGGCGAAACCAAGACTCGCACAGCGCTGTTCGAGGAAACCGGCATCGCCGGCGTGTATGAAGCCCGGCTACAACCCTTGGGTGGTAGTGGACCCGCCGTGCAAATCCGTTCTTACAACGTCGAACCGGCCGAAGGTCGATTGGCCGTCACGCCGCCGGAAAACCTCGCCGCCAGCATCAACGTGGAAGGCGTCCAAATCCTCAGCGTCAATGACTTGGGGGACGGCAGCGGCGCAGCCCAACAATCAAACATCAGCCAGTACCTGCTGTACGGCCTCATCCTGCTGTTAATCGGCGAGCAAATCCTGGCATACTCCGCCAGCTACCACACACCTGTCGTGCCCGGAGGCACTCGTTAATGTTTTTCGGGAATCTGCTACTGGCGCAAACCTCACCCGGCGGATCCACGCCGGATGTAACCTCGGCGTCCAGCTCTGCGGGCACCACCGCGGAGAGCGCCGCCAGCGCCATTCAAAGCACATTCGAATTCGGCCGGCTCGTCAATTTTGCCACCTGGGAATGGCTGCTGCTCATTGCGGCCATCATTGTTGTTGTGGCAATCGTCATCTTCTTCTATCTGCGGGACTGCGTGGAATTGGGCAAAGGCATCGCCGTCTTGTTCATTCTGCTTCGCATTACAGTCTATGGCGGGCTGCTGTGGATCTTCTTGCAGCCGCAATACCGCCGCTCGCATGAAGAGGTCGTCAATTCCAAGGTCATCATCCTTACGGACACCAGCTTAAGCATGTCCAAAAAGGATGAGCTTGCCACACAGCGGCGCATTGACTTTGTGATTGAAAAACTCAAAGCCGGCACCATGATTCCGCAATTGACGGAAGACCATGAAGTCGCCGTCTACCGGTTTGACACCGATCTCGGCTTGATCCGAGACTTTGATAAGATCGATCCAGAAGCCGAAGCAGCCAATTCCTCCGACGACAACCAAGACAAGTCAGCAGACGAAGCTGATGCAAACCAGTCCGAGGATACGGCCGCGCAAGACAGCAACCGGCCCGTCGATTGGGAAACAGCGCTGGAGCCCCGCGGTCGGGAAACGCGCCTCGGACAAACCCTGCGGCAAATCCTCAACGATGAGCGCGCCGCGCCAATCGCCGGCGTCATTGTCATTACTGATGGTCGCAACAATGCCGGACTCGATGTCGACGCCGCCATTTCGCTGGCCAAAGACCTGCGATTCCCCATTCACACCATCGGGCTGGGTTCGGAACTGCCGCCGCTTTCGGCGCAACTCTCGGACTTCCTGATTCCGCCCCGTGCTTTTCCTGGCGATGCCTACACCATTAATGCCTATGTCACCGGCTCAGGCATGAAGGGCAAGCGGGGCGTTGTCGAGATTCAACGCAGACTCGCCGGCGCGGATGATTCAACCGCGGAGATCGTTGACTCGGCCGAGATCACATTCGGTGAAGATGGCGAAGTCCTGGCCCTGCCGTTTGAAATGAAGTCGGAAGAACCCGGCAAATTCATGCTCAAGGCCAAACTCATGGTCGATGAGCCCCGCTTGCAAAACACGGAGCAGGCAAAGTTCGAGAACGAGAAGCTGATCGACATCGTTGACTACAAAACCCGTGTGCTGCTGCTCGCCGGCGGTCCAACGCGCGATTACCTGTTTGTTCGCAACCAGCTTCATCGTGATGAGTCGATGATCGTCGACGTGCTGCTGCAGAACGCCCGCGAAGGCATCTCGCAGGACGCCAACGAAATCCTCGATGAATTCCCCATCCGCAAGACAGAGCTTTACGAGTACGACGCCATCGTGGCTTTCGATCCCGATTGGCGAGAACTGGCCGACTTCCAGATCGAATTGTTGCGCGATTGGGTGGCGGAAGAAGCCGGCGGACTGATTGTCATTCCCGGTCCCGTCTTCACGGACCTTTGGGCCCAGTCCAACAATCCCGCGCTGCGGGACATCCGCGCTCTGTATCCCGTGGAGTTCCCTCGCACGCTCAGCATCGTCAATGCTGGCGAGTTCCAAAACACGGAAGCCTGGCCTTTGGAGTTCACTTCAGAAGGTCTCGGTGCCGACTTCCTGTGGTTGGAAGACACGGCTATATCCAGCGAAGCCGCTTGGGCAACTTTTGAAGGCGTCTACGGCTTTTATGACGTTGACGGCACCAAGCCAGGAGCAACGGTCTACGCACGCTTCTCCAACCCCGCGGAAAACACCGGGGATGGTCAGCCTGTATATTACGCAGGGCAGTTCTACGGAGCCGGTCGCGTGTTCTACATGGGTAGCGGCGAATCGTGGCGGCTGCGCACGCTTGACGTTGGCTACTACGAAGCACTCTGGACAAAGCTCATTCGCCATGTTTCGCAAGGCCGATTGCTGCGAGGTTCGCAGCGGGCCGTGTTGTTGGTCGAACGTGACAAGTATCAGTTGGGTGAGTCCGTCATCATCCGCGCGAAGATGAAAGACGCTTCGCTGGAGCCGCTGGAAACCTCCAGTGTTGAGATGGAAGTCATCACGCCAACGGCTGACCGCGTGACCGTGCAACTCACACCCACCGGCCGAGAACCGGGAACCTACGAAGGTCAGTTTCCCGTTTATCAAGAAGGCACATTCCGTCTTCGCATGCCCAGCCCGGATGCTTCCACGGAAGTTGCCGAGCGGACAATCGAGGTGAAGCTGCCTCAATTGGAAAGCGAAAACACGCAACGCAATGATGCGCTGTTGGAAGAAATCGCCAAAGAAACCGGCGGCCAAATGTATACCGGCATGGATGCGGCGCTCACGCCCGACCAAGGGCCATCCCTGTTTGCCGCACTCCCCAATGCGGAGCGGACGCTGGTCTTGGCGGATCGCCCGCAATCGCTATGGGACAACCAATGGACTTTGCTGGCAATCGTTGGCGTTTTGTGCGTGGAATGGCTGATTCGCCGCTTGAGCAAGCTGGCATAAGTGAACTCTTTCCACGTTAGAAGCGACACACAATACAGCACGGTCACTCAAAGTAGCACAAAACGAATCAGATACTGGCCGCGTCAAGCAAGATCAGGCCGCAAAGGAATCCATCCTCTCGGGACGGAAAAACATGTCAGTCACAACGGAACAGCCGCCTGTCAAAACCAACGGGCATTCCACTTTGTCGCCATCCATTACGGAGACCTTGGCGACATTGCGCTCAAAGATCCGCCTCTACGTTTGGGTGCAGGGCATCGCGCTTGTCTTGGCGTGGTTGGGGTTAGCGTTCTGGATTTCGTTGGCCATTGACTGGCTCCCCGTTCCATTCGGCAATGACGAACCCGGCGTGGTTGTCCGCTTTGTCATCTTGCTGGGCGTTGCCGCCGTTGGCGTATTTCTCTTCGCTCGGTACGTACTCCGCCGGTCGGTCGTTCCGTTGCGAGACCGCAGCATGGCCGTGTTGCTGGAACGTCGCTTCCGCGAGTTCGACGATAGTCTGCTCACCGCGGTCGAATTAACGTCCGAGCCCACACACGCGTCCAATTTCAATCGAGAGATGCTGGAACAAACCTGTGCGCAAGCGGTCGACAAGACCGGCCGCGTTCAGGTTTCGGAAGTGCTCAACCCTGGTCCACGGACGTTGGCCATCGTGTTGGCTATCGTCTTCCTGGGCTCCGTGGCCGGCTTTGCCGCGGCCGCGTCCGAGAGTTTCGGCATCTGGTTTAATCGCGCGGTGCTGCTACGTGATGACCTTTGGCCGCGCACCAATCATATTTCCATTGAGTCCCCCCAGATCATCAAAGTCGCCCGGGGGGAAGACGTCACCATCCGTGTGATCGCCACCAGCGAAGGCGAGAAGGAGCTCCCATCCAACGTTCGCATGGAGTTCGTCAACGAGGACGGCGTGGAGGGCAGCACCAATCTGGACAAGCACGCGCCCCGTGGTGATACCCAAGAGTTCTCTCACACAATCTACGGGATGCTCTCCTCAATCAAGTTTGACGTGATTGGCGGTGACCACCGCTTGCGAGACTACGAGATCCAGGTTGTGGACCGCCCAACCGTGCAGCTCACCCTGGATTGCGAATACCCCGAGTACATGCGTAACCCGGACACCGGAGAGTTCCCGTTCCCGCTGCAGATGCCGGCGTCGCGGACAGTGGAGATCCCACGCGGCACCAAAGTCACCGTCAGGGCGGAAGCCAACAAGGATCTGCAGAGCGTGACTCTGCTTGCGGACGAGGAAAGCCCCGGCTCGCAACAGAATATTCCGCTCAACGATCCCGGCCATTTCTCGCTTGAAATTTCGGACTTGAACGTTGATCAGCTTTTGCGGTTTGATCTCTTGGATACCGACGAGATCACCTCAAAAGAGCCAGTGCGACTGATGATTGTTGCCATGCCGGATGAACCGCCCACCGTCGATGCCCGACTCCGCGGAATCGGAACGGCCGTGACTCCGGATGTCATCATTCCCCTCGTAGGCGAGCTGCGCGACAAGTATGGCCTCAAGTTGGCTTACTGGGATCTTGTCGTGCTCAAAGGCGAAGAACAGCGTGCCGCCACGCAAGTTGACTTCGGCAGCTTTCGCTCAGGCCGTACAATCCAGGTTTATGACCTCATCGCCGAAGGTGTCCAACAGCGCGAGGCCCTCGACATCCGCCAGTTGCGCCGCGACGAGATCCAGCGCCGCAACCAACAAGGCGCCCAGCCTGCGAATGACAATCAAACATCAGGTGATGACTCAAGTGACGGCGCGGACTCAGGTAGCGGTGACGGTGATGGTAACGGCAATGATGGCGGCTTTGTCTCGGTCCCCTTTGAGCCGCAGGAGGCCAGCTTCTTAACCTCGCTGCAAGACGGCGATCCTTCGCAGGACCCGGATACACAAGGCCAAGACGGAACACAAAGCCAAGACAACGCAGGGCAAAACACCTCTGATCAAGAAGCCAAAGACAATGGCCAAGACGATATCGGCCCTGTTGATCCCACAAACCCCTTCCAACTGGTGCCTGGCGAAACGCTGCATCTGACCATCGTCACGGCTGACGCTTGTACGCTTGACGGCCAGCCCAACTTTGGCCGCAGTCAGGTGTTCGCGTTGGAAGTTGTTACGCCGCAAAAACTGCGCAGCTTGTTGGCCGGTCGAGAACTTTCGCTCCGTAAACGTTTTGAAGATCAGATTGTCATTGAGTTTGACGGTTCCATTGACTTGATCGCGGGGTTGGACTTTCAGGCCATTGAAAAGGCCCCGGAAGTGATTGATAGCTCTGCCAGCTCACAATCGTTGAACATTTTCCCGCTGGCAAGCGACAGACTCACACAGCGGTCGCGGGTGCTTCCCATCCTATTGCCGCTTGGCAGTGGCCCATTCCTCGGTTTGCTGCAACCCGATCAACAACAGCAGCCGCAGTTGGAGCCGGGCGAACGGCCATTGCAGTTGCGGCAAAAGACAAAAGAAGAGCTGATGCTGCAGGCGGATGCGGATGTTCGCGAGGTCATCTTGCGAAGTCAAAAGAACGGCAATGAGATCATTGGTATCGCGGAGGGCTTTGAAGACATCCTGCTGGAGTTCACCAACAATCGCGTAGCGGATAGCGAGGAACTGACGGAACGCATTCAAGAGAGGATTGCTACTCCGCTCCGCAACATTGGTGAAGAGATGTTCCCAGAGTTGGACACTCGCTTGCTCCACTTGGAGGAGAACCTGAAGAACCAAGAAACGCGAGAACAAGCGGCAATTGCCGTGCAGGAATACATGCTGGAGATTGATGATGCGATGCAGACCGTCCTCTCGCATATGATGCAGTTGGAGTCGTACGAAGAACTCGTCGAAAAGATGCGGGAAATCATCGAGATCCAACAACGGATCAACCGTGAGACAGGAACCTATCGTCGGCAACAAATCTTTGGAGGCGGTGACGACGGAGAATAGGCTAACCAGCAAGACCAGAGATTTTTGCCCTACCCGAATTCGTAGTTGGGCAGGCAAAAGCGCTGGCCAAATCAACGCCATACCAGTCAAATACCTGGAACAAAACAGCATTCCCCGGCGTCCAACTCACGGATGCATGGACCGGACGAACAGAGGGTTCCCCTCGCGAAGGAGTAATTCATGGCCAGGTCAATCCAATCACGGAACATGAACATGAACGCTCGCGGGTTTGCTTTTGGCAATCTTGCCTCTTATCTGCTGGCCTTGCTCGTCCTGACCATCGGCACGGCCATGCTGCAGGCTCACACACCCACGCAGCAGGATCAGCCTGGCAGTTCCGGTGCACAAGACGCTCCTAAGAATGAGCAACTTGCCACCGAGCAGGAAATGCTCAACCGCAAGTATGAAGAGTTCCGCGAAATCATGCTGCGAATGGCTGAGTTCACGGCCGAGACTGATCCGCTTCGCGCGGAGCTCCTTCGCCAGGCCATTCGGGAATCCAGCAATCGCGAAATCGAAGAGCAGTTCGTGCGGATTAGCGAAGCGCTCAAGGATCGCCGCTTGGCAATCGCCGTTGACAGCCAGGCCCAAGTCGAAACCGACTTGCAGGCGATTCTCGAACTGTTGATGAAAGAACTGCGGCCCGATCGCCTGGCCAGTGAGAAAGCCCGGCTCAAAGAGTACATCAAGCGGGTTAAGCAACTCATTCGCGAAGAGCGCGAACTTGAAGAACGCACTCGCCGCGGCGACGACGAAAACCGCCTCGCCAATCGCCAGGATCGCATCGCCAATTCCGCCGGTGGCCTGGGGGATGACATCGCTGCCAACGAAGGCCTCGGGGATGGCCAACAAGGTGACGGCCAGCAAGGCGATGGCCAGCAAGGCGATGGCCAGCAAGGTGATGGCCAGCAAGGCGATGGCCAGCAAGGTGATGGCCAGCAAGGCGACGGTCAACAGGGTGATGGCCAGCAAGGTGATGGCCAACAAGGCGACGGTCAACAGGGTGATGGCCAGCAAGGCGACGGACAAGGTCAGGGGCAGGGTCAAGGCCAGGGTCAAGGTCAAGGCCAGGGTCAGGGCCAAGGACAAGGCCAGGGTCAAGGACAAGGGCAAGGTCAGGGACAAGGTCAAGATGGTGGTGAGCAACAACCGTCCGAGGGCGGAATGTCCGAGATCCACCAGAAGATCAAAGCGGCCGAACAGGCGATGCGTGACGCGCAGCAGAAGCTGGAAAAAGCACAGCGAGAAGGCGCCATCGAAGATGAGCGCGAAGCCCAGGAACTGCTCAACGAGATTCAGACCGAGCTCGAACGCCTGTTGCAGCAGTTGCGAGAAGAAGAAATGCTGCAAATGCTGGCGTACCTGGAAGCCCGCTTCAAGAAGATGTTGGACATGCAAGTCCAAATCTATGAAGGCACGCTGCACCTGGACAATCGGCTGCTCACAATGGATGAACCGTCCCGTACGGAGATCGTTCAGTCAGGCCGCTTGAGTCGCAAAGAGTCTGAGATCTCCATCGAGGCCAACCGCGCGCTCAGCTTGCTCAGAGAGGAAGGCTCGGCGGTTGCCATGCCGGAAGCCGTGCTGCAAATGATCGAAGACATCGACATGGTTGTCGTGCGGCTTTCCACCACAAATGTCGGTGAGATCACCCAAGGCATCGAGCTGGACATCATCGCCGCGCTTGAGGAGATGATCGCGGCCTTGCAAAAAGCCCAGCAAGACATCGAACAACAACAGCAGCCGCCCAGTGACAGCCCACCAGGCGAACAACCGTTGATTGACAAGCTTGCGGAAATGCGAATGCTGCGGTCGCTGCAGTTGCGGGTCAACAAACGCACGCAACGATATTCCAGCTACGTTGAGAACGCCGCCGAGGACGAAGCCGGCCAGGCGATCGAAGCCGATCTGATCGAATTGTTGAAACAACTGTCGGGACGAGAGTCGCGGATTTTCCAAGCCACGCGAGATATCGTCACCGGTAAGAACCAATAACTGGCGGATTTGTTCATCGCGAGATGCCTTTCACGCATTCGCAATGTTCGCCTCGCCAACCGTCAAAGCGTAGAATGTAACAGTCAGCCGATTCACTCATCGGGCAGGGATTGAACCATGAGAAAACGCCAATCACATTCATACCGCAGAGCATTCTTAGGACTCGCTTTCGCAGCAGGTCTGCTTGGCCTGTTCGCCGAAAACGCTTTCGCTCAGGATGACATCTTTGGCCAAGGGCAATTCGGCGCCGTGCCAACGCTTCGCGCTTGGACCGCTGAAGAACTCACCACCAAGGTTGAGGACTGGCTCAACACGGTGGAAGCCACGGATGAGCAGCGCGCGGAAGTTCAATCCATCCTGGAAAGTGAAGAAGTTGCCGCCGCCCGAGGGCCGGAAGTCTTGCTGAAGCTGGCGGACATCCTGGCCCTGGTTGATGCGGATGCCGCGGAAGTTGTTGAACTGTGCAAACAAAACAGCACGGAGATTGTGCCGCCTGATTTTGCGTTCCTCACCAACCCGGATGTGCCGGAGATTGTCCGCAACAACATCCGCTTGGTCTATGGCCGCTGGCTGTGCCAAATCCGCTATTTCGATGAGTGCCTGATCCACCTGGACGGTTTGAATCCCGAAGACGTTGCCGATCCGGGTTCGCTCTTGTTCTATCAAAGTGTGGCTTACCACCGGCTCTCCATGAAAGAGCCCGGCTTGGAGTCGCTTGCCAAACTCATCAACGATGTCGGCGACCGCCCGCACCGCTATGACGCGCTTGCGGAAATCATGCATCATGACCTGACAGCGCTCGAAGATGGATCGCTCGACGAAATCTCGCGTTGGATGGACGATGTCGAGCGCCGTCTGGACTTGGGCCGAACCGGAACCAAGGTCCGCGGAATTGAAGATCAAATCGTCAAAGGTTTGGACAAGATCATTGAAGAGTTGGAAAAACAACAGCAAGGCCAGGGGAGTGGCGGAGGCACACTGCAGCCCAGCAATCCCGCTCAAGACAGCAACATCATGGGCGGCAAAGGGCCGGGCGAAGTCGATCGCTCCAACATCGGAAGCGCCGACGGTTGGGGGACTCTTCCGCCGAAAGAACGGCAAGAAGCTTTGCAGCAAATCGGCCAGGAGTTTCCGCCTCAATTCCGCGCCCACATTGAGCGTTATTTCCGCCGGCTCGCAGATGAGGGCAAAAACTGAGCGCCAAGGCTTCGTCCGCTTATCGCGGATGGCGAAGGGGATTTGCGTGGAGATCGCGCATGGGGCTTCCTGGGGCAAAAGTGACGAAGATGACGGCCACGGCGTTTTGCCGCCCCAGGGTGTCGTCGCACAAGGTAGAATGGTGGGATCGCGGCGACCAGTTCGCCGCCGGTCCCGTTTTCGTTTTGAGGGAGCAATGAAAGCACAACTTTCCATCACTCGCAAACGCGGCAATAGTGCTCGTCTTGTTGCGCTTTCTGTGCTGCTGCTGACCGCGCTGGCCTCGCCGCTCACCGCTCAAGACAGCATGGACGTGATCGCGCAAACGCTCAGCGGCGAAGAGATCACTGGCAAACTGAAACAACTTGATGACCGCCAGCTTGTCTTGGAAACGGCCGAAGGCGATCGCAGCTATGCCGTGGAAAACCTGCTGCAAGTTTCCCCCGTCAATCCAACAGCCCCAGTTGCCGCCCAGCCGGAGATCTGGGTTCAGTTGCTGGACGGCACCCAACTGACCGGAAGCGCTTTCGCCGCCGATGAAGGGCGTTGCACTTTCCAAGCTGCCGGCCAGGACGTGCGCGTTGCTGTTCGCATGATGGGACATGTGCGCTTCCGTGACCTGGATGAACGCTTGATGGCCCAGTGGGAAGATGCCCTCAGCAAGGCCGGCGCTTCAGACCTGATCGTCGTTCGCGCGGGTGACAACCTGGATTATCTGGACGTGGTGGTCAAAAGCGTCACGCCGGAAGAAGTCAGCGTCGAAGTTGACGGACAACCCCGCACCCTGTCGCGGGATCGCGTCGATGGTTTGATTTTCGGCCACGCATCAATTCCGGAATTCGGTGATCCGCTGTGCATCCTGGACGCCGGGGTTCCCGTTCGCGCGCGTTCATTCCAGCTGGCGGATGAGGGACTGCAAGTACTCACTCAGTCCGGCGTCCGCGTCACGCTCGGCTTTGACACGATTCGCAACTACGATTTCTCCGCCGGCAAGCTCATGTATCTGGGCGATGTGGAACCAGATGCCATGAACGTCGTCAAATATTTAGGGCCGGCATTTCCGCTTGAACTGGAGATGCATAAACCTCGGCGCAATCAATCGCCTGATGGTCAACCCATTACGATTGAAAACCAGGTCTACCGCAAAGGACTGGGCGTCCGGAGCAAGACGGAACTGATTTACAGACTGCGCGGCGCGTACAGTCGGTTTGAAGCCATCGCAGGCATTGACGATGAAGTCCGCGGCAAGGGCGGCCATGTTCGCCTCTTGATTCGCGGTGATGACAAAGTCTTGTTTGATGAAATGGTTGATGATGCCCGCGGCGCGATACCGCTGGAGTTGGATGTCAGCGGCGTGAATCGTTTGACGATCTTGGTCGACTTCGGCCAAAATCAAGGCTTTGCCGATCACTTGGATTTGGCAAACGCCCGCGTTGTCAAATAAGCAGGCACAAACTGGTAACACAAACCAACGCAGCCTGCACAGAACATTAATAAACGGAAGAGGACACGGGGAATGGCAAACGGAATCCATAGCCTGCGCAACATCGCGAGATTCGCTTCGGTTGCGGTCGTCTTATCTGCCACCGCAGCATTCGCCGGGGCAGCTCAAGATGATCAAACAACCACGGCTGCAACAAGCGCACCGGACGTGCAAGTCCCCCAGGCTTTGTTGGACGCTCAAGCGCATCGCGTGGAGGTTGTCGCGCGGGCGCGGGCGGCCACTGTCGCTGTGTTTGCCACCGGCGGACGAGGCGGCGGATCCGGCGTCTTGATTTCGCCTGACGGTTACGCGCTTTCCAACTTCCACGTCACCAGCGGAGCCGGTGATGCCATGCAATGCGGCTTGTCTGACGGCAAGTTGTATGATGCGGTCATCGTGGGCATTGATCCCCGCGGCGATGTCGCTTTGATCAAACTGCTAGGCCGTGATGACTTCCCCTTCGCCCCCATGGGCGATAGCGATCAGCTCCGCCTGGGCGATGGCTGCTACGCCATGGGCAATCCGTTCCTGTTGGCGACCGACTTTGCCCCTACCGTCACTTACGGCATTGTCTCCGGAATTCACCGTTACCAGTACCCAGCCGGCACGTTGCTGGAATACGCGGACTGCATTCAGACCGATGCCTCGATCAACCCCGGGAATTCCGGCGGACCGCTCTTCAACAATGAAGGCGAAGTTGTCGGCATCAACGGTCGCGGCTCATTTGAGAAACGCGGCCGCGTGAATGTCGGTGTGGGCTATGCCATTTCCATCAATCAGATCAAGAAGTTCATGGGCTACTTGCGCAGCGGTCGCATTGTCGACCACGCCACGCTCGGTGCCGCTGTCGCAACTTCGGAAGATGGCCGCGTCCGCATCACTCAGATTTTGGACAACAGCGATGCCTATCGTCGCGGGCTGCGCTACGATGATGAGCTTGTCGCCTTCGGCGGTCGGTCCATCAACACAACCAATGGTTTCAAAAACGCCTTGGGCACATTCCCCAAAGGCTGGCGAGTTCCGTTAACCTTCCGCCGTGATGGTGAAACGTATGACATCTACGTCCGCTTGATGGGCGTGCACAGAAAAGACGAACTCATTGAAAAAGCCCAAGGCCGTGAGCCGCCACCCAAGCCTAAAGAAGACGATGGGGATGGAGATGGCGACAATGATGATGGCGACGACGAAGACGGGAACGAAGAAGAGCCACAACAGCCAGCAACCCCAGCCACCCAAGGCATGCCCGCACATGTGGCCAAGGTTTTTGAGGCTCGCCGGGGCTACGCCAACTATTACTTCAATCAGCTTGAGCAACAGCGCGTTTGGGGACAGTTGTCGGCATCAGACGAACTGCAACCCAACGCACCCTGGACCATTGAAGCTGAAATCGGCGGCGGATTGACCTCTTCCATGGAGCTCTCAACAACGGGCGCAAAGTTGTCGCTGCCCGGCGGCGATGTGGAATTGAACGTTGATCCGGAACGACCTGTCATTTCCAACTCGATGGAACCATTGGGCAGCGGAGGACTGGTCGCCGCGCTCTACTGCTGGCGGCGATTCATGAGCGAAGGCGTCGACGGGTTTGGTCTGATGTACTACCAGGGCGAAGTTCCGCTGGCCGGCTACATCAATGCTCCGCCGCACAGCTTCCAGGAAACCTTGGTCGATTGTCTTGTCGGAGAGCATGGCGGCGCGGAATGCCGGTTCTATGTCGATTCCGGCTCAGGCGAACTGCGTGTGGTGGAATATTTCGCCGAGAAAGACATGGATCCCTGTGAGCTCATTTTTTCCAACTATCAGCAGATGAACGGTCGGGCCTGGCCAACCCAGGTCGAGGTACGGTTTGGAAATCAAACCTATCAGACGTTCACTTTGAAGGATGTCAAAGTCGCGGCTGCGGCTGAATGATCTGCCTTTCAACTGCACGGAAACGCGTTTCACTTTCCAGATCAAATTCCAACCTGCTGAACGGACACGGAGACAACATGCGAAACGTCCGCAAATACCGCTTTAGGATTTCGCAGTCGTTGACCATTGCAGCTGTCGCGGCAGTGCTTGTCGTCGGCGGTTCAGCCAAGCGCGCGCACGCAAGTGATCTCTCGGACCTTGTCGATGAAGTCCAGCCTAAGATGGTGAAGATCTTTGGCTCCGGTGGATTGCGACGGCTGGAAAACTACCAAAGCGGATTTCTCGTCACCGCCGAAGGTCACATCCTCACGGCGTGGAGCTATGTGCTGGAACGCCAGGTCACCGTCCACATGTTTGATGGGCTGCGTTATCAGGCGACGCTCGTCAACATTGATCCGGTTTCCGAGATCGCCATCCTCAAGATTGATGCTGGCGGCAACCTGCCCCACTTTGATTTGACTGAGCAACCGGACGCCGCGGCGGGAACGTCCATTTGGGCTTTCTCCAATCTGTACAACGTTGCCACCGGTGATGAGCCTGTCAGCGTGCAGCAAGGCGTGATCTCGGCGGTAACCAACTTGAACGCCCGCCGCGGAATCTTCAACACGCCGTATCAGGGGCGCGTTTATGTTCTCGACGCCGTGACCAACAACCCCGGCGCGGCAGGCGGCGCGCTGGTTGATCGTGATGGCAACTTGCTGGGAATGCTTGGCAAGGAAATGAAGAACGAAGGTTCCAGTTCCTGGCTCAATTACGCGTTGCCGGTCGCGGCCATTTATGAGACCGCAATGAGCATCATTGATGATCCCAACTACACGCCGGTGCCGGTTGATCATTTGGCCACCGGTCGTGGCGGACCCAAGGCTGAGTTCCCCATGACCTTGGAGCGGCTGGGCATTGTGGTAGTTCCGGAAGTCATTGCCGCGGCCACGCCGCCTTTCGTGGATGACATCCGTTTCAACTCGCCCGCTCAAACGGCCGGTTTGCTGCGTGATGACCTGATCATGTTCCTCAACGGCAACGTGATCCATTCGTGTGAAATGCTCCGCGAACAACTGGAATACATCGATCGCGATGACACCGTGAGCATCACGGTCATTCGGGATACCGGCGGTCGCCAGGAGATCATCGACTTGACGATCATCCCCGACTTCTAACGATCAGCGCGACTTCCGGCTCCAACAAAGTAAGCGACCCAGCGGAATAGAGATTCGATGAAGATACCCACTCCCAGCCAGCGTCTGAGTTTTTGCCTGATTGCGGCGCTGCTGTTTGCGTTTTGCCAGACAACATCGCTGCGCGCGGATGATCCGGCACCGGAAGTCTCGCCTGCTGCCGGCAATCTGGTCTCGGACAACCCTGTCTCAAATGACAATAACGCCCCGCCGCAGGACGAAGATGTTCTGCGATTGCTGGAGCAAGCCCGAAAGTCGGCCACGGCTCGCGTTGCGCCGTCCATCGTGCGGATTGAAACCATCGGTGGCTTGGAAACAGTCGACAACGTCCGCATTGGGGCTGGCCCCACAACAGGCCTGATCGTCTCGGACGATGGCTACATTGTTTCCAGCGCGTTCAACTTCGCTCAGAAACCCGCGTCTATTCTTATCGGCCTGCCTGATGGCACACGAGTTCCCGCGGAATTCGTCGCGCGCGATTCCAATCGCATGCTTGTGCTGTTGAAGCTGCAGGACGTGCCCGAAGGAATCGTTGCCCCGGAAGCCGCGCCCATGGAAGAGACCAAGGTGGGCCAATGGGCATTCGCGCTGGGCAAAACTTACGACGCCATTCCGCCTGCTCTTCCGGAACCCAATGTCTCTCAAGGCATCATCAGCGCTACGGACCGCATTTGGGGCCGGGCGATCCAGACCGATGCCAAGGTTTCGCCCGTCAACTACGGTGGCCCGTTGATTGATCTGCAGGGACGCGTGCTGGGCATCCTGGTTCCGCTTTCGCCCCAGGGTAGCGGTGACGTGGCCGGATATGAGTGGTATGACTCCGGGATTGGTTTCGCCATTCCGTTGGAACATGTGCTCAACATTTTGCCTCGCTGGAAATCCGGTGAGGACCTGCAGCCAGGCATTCTGGGAATCAACATGAGTCCCGGCAACCAATATGCGGATGCCGCGGTTGTCGCCGTTGTGCGTCCCAATTCGCCGGCGGCAAAAGCCGGTTGGAAAGCCGGCGACAAGATTCTGGAAATCTCCGGCAAAGCCATCGAGCGGCAAACCCAAGTGCGAGAAGCACTCGGCCCCTTCTACGCTGGCGACACGATTGACGTTGTCTTGGAACGCGATGACGAGCGGATCGAATCGCAAGTCACGCTTGTCGACAAGTTGGAAACCTACGCACGCCCCTTCTTGGGAATGTTGCCACAGCGTCAACTTGCGGATGTAGCCAGCGAAGATGAAGAGCCGGCTGAAGAGTCGGCTGCGACCGGCGTTGCCGTGCGATTTGTCTATGCTGATAGCCCCGCACAGGCAGCCGGGTTTGAATCTGGTGATGTCATCGTCAAAGCAGGCGAGCGCGAAATCACCGACATCAACAGTTTGCGGCAAGCCGTTGCGGAAATGCAGCCAAGCGGCGAAGTCGACTTCACCGTGCTTCGCGGCGAAGATGAATTGACGCTGAGCGCATCCTTGGCCGCTATGACAGAAACCATCCCGGAAACCATCCCAACGGCGATTCCTGATCGTGATGCGTATGTTGGTGCGCAACCGCCCGTTGGCGTGCAACACCTGAAGATTCCCGAGTTGGAAAATGACAGCGTTGTCTACGTGCCCACAAATTATGATCCGCGAGTGCCTTATGGCGTGGTAGTTTACTTCCACGAGCCCGGCATGCTCAACTCGGAAGAGCAAGAGCAGGAACTCGTCGAGCGTTGGCGAGAACTGTCCGAAGACAAGGACATCATTTTGGTCGCGCCAAAATCGCGTGACCCTGTTCGTTGGCAACCTTCGGTCGATGCGGACTTCGTCGCCAAGCTGGTAGAAAAAGTTCGCCAGGATTACCACGTGGATGATCAGCGCATCATCGCTCATGGCTACAAAGGGGGCGCCGCGTTTGCTTATGCCATGGCGTTCACCCAGCGTCAAGTCTTTCGCGGAGTGGCAGCCATTGAAGCGAATGTCGCCGGGCGTCCGCCCGAGCCCGACCCCGCCTTCCCGCTGGCATTCTTCGTGACGACTTTTGAAGAGGCTCCCAACTTGAGAAATCTGGAGCAGGCGTTCACCGCGCTCCGCGGACTCAAGTATCCCGTCACTGTCCTGGAACTCGGCGAAAAGGCTCGGTATCTCACGGCCGAGGAACTTGAGCAACTTGCGCGTTGGCTGGATTCGCTTGATCGGATTTAGTGCGACGCGTGAGTAAACCGCGCGTTCTTTTGGCTAACCCGTAACCGGCAGCCGAGTGCATTCGCCGTGCACGCAATCCAATTTGGCGATTGCCGATACGGCGTCTTGCGTCGCCTTCTCTGTGGTTTGATGGGTCATGATGACCAGCGGGACAATCTTCGCTGGATTGAGGTGGCCGCTTGCGGATTCGCTTGCCTGCGGTGTTGCCTCGGGCACTTCAAACTCAGGCGATTCTGACGGATGTTGAATGACGGCCGCGATTGAGATTTCGTTCTGACCTAACAATCCGGTCACCTGTGACATCACGCCAGGGCGGTCATCAACATCAAACCGCAAGTAGTACTTGCTGGGAATCTTGCCGGGATCGCGCGGACTGACGACCGCGTAATCGTCTGACCAGAGTTTCAACGTGCGGAATGTGATCGGCAGCCGGCCAACAACGGTGTCGATCAAGTCGGCAACAACCGCGGAAGCCGTCGGCATTTGCCCCGCACCAAGTCCATGAAAGAACACGCTGCCCACGGCGTCGCCATGAACACTCACCGCGTTGTACGCGCCGCGGACTTCGGCCAAAGGAGTTCCTATCGGCACAAGTGTTGGTGAGACGTGCAGCTCAATGCCTTCCGGCACGGCTTGAGCAACGGCCAGCATCCGCACGCGGCAGCCAAGCTTTTCCGCATAACGCAAATCGGCCGGATCTAAAGACGCCAACCCGCGACGCGGAATCTCGCGCCATGGCACGCGAACACCAAACGCCAGGTGTGCCAGGATCGCCAGCTTTTGCGCGGCGTCACTACCGTCAACATCCATGGAAGGGTCGGCTTCGGCATAGCCCAGTCTCTGCGCTTTGGCCACGACGCTGTCGAAATCGGCTCCGGTCTCTTCCATCTCAGTCAGGATGAAGTTGCTGGTGCCGTTGAGAATTCCAGCGACAGAGCTGATCTGGTTGGCGGAAAGGCATTGGCTGATGTTGGTGACGATGGGAATCCCGCCAGCCACGCCTGCTTCAAAAGCAATGGACCTCCCCAGCGAACGCGCCCGATCGAACAACTCCGGTCCATGTTCGGCCAACAGCGCTTTGTTGGCGGTGACCACGTTTTTGCCGGATTCCAACAGTTGCAACATGATGGAGCGGGCAGGCTCCAGCCCACCAATCAATTGGGCAACCGCCACGATCTCGGGGTTATCCAGCACCTCGTGCAAGTCATCCGTGAGGATGCCTTCGGCCAGGTCCACGCCCGGCCGCGGCTTGCTCAAATCGCGAACGACTGCCCGTTCCAACCATAAGATTCGGCCCGCGTGCCGCGCCGTGCGATCGCCATAATTGAGGAGCAGCCTGGCGACACCGCACCCGACTGTCCCCATGCCCACAATGCCAACTTTGGTTTTCTCCATGAAGTCCTGACCGCCAATCATTCTTCAATCACAAACTTGCGGCGGACAAAATCCCGCGTGGCGCCGCGGTCCACTTGATTGAAGATATCAACTTCAAACGGACGGCCAATGCTGTTACCGGAACGGTCCTCGAGCGTCGTTTCAATGACCAGCTGATAAGTGCCAGGCTTCCAGGCTTCCGTGGGAGTGAAATTCCAGTTGGTCTCTCCATTGAGAATCTCCACTTCGCCGGAAACATCCGCTGGCTCTTCTTCAACAGATTCTCCCACTTGGTCGCCAACTCTTTGCACGTGAATCACGCGCTCAAGCATGGCATTGTCCAGGGGTTCCGCAAACTCAACGCGGAGCGGACTTTTGCCACCGCCGGCGGGAATCTCAAGCTGCCAGTTCTCATGGTTGGGCTGAATGTCATCATGGGCCAACACGCGAAACCGCTTGCGATGCTCCTTCTCAAGCGGCTTTCCGTGCGCGTCAGGCCAGCTTGAACTGATCACAAATTCGTAAGTCTTGCCTTCTTCGAGCGAAGGGCCAACTTCCTCGCGCGGCTTCAATCCTCGCTTGATGCGGCCAGGATCAAATAGCAGCGTCAGCCGCGTGCCGTCTTGATCCCACAACTCCTGCTCCAGCGTCAAGAACGGCAATTCCACTTCGCGCAGTTGGCCGCTCCGCGAAATATCAAAGAGCTTGACGTACTGGTAAGAATCGCCAACGCTCATCGGCCCTGAGAAATGCACATAGAACTTGAGCAAGTTCTCCGGCAGTTCATCCCCGGAAGGAAAGACTTTGGCGACGTTCGTGGGAGCCGATTCTGTTTCCGGCACCGCGATTGTTCGCGAGAAAGGATCAGACTCTTCCGGGCGAATTTTCTGCGGAAGTTTTGCCGGGGCGAACCGCAGTTCATAGCTGACGCCGGCCATGGGCGGATATCTCGGCTGGAACAAGACGCCGCCCGAGAGGAACTCGTACTTCCCCGCCAGTCCGGGGTTGGCACGTTCGCCTTCCTTCGCGCCCACGGCAATCTGCATGATCTCTTGAAGTTGCTGCTGCGAAAGCTCGGCCGATTTCAATGTCGATTGTTCCTCGGCAGTCAGGCCGGTAACAACAAACCCCAGCGGCGATTGCGTCTCAGGCGAAAGATGCAATCTCAGCGAAAGCCGCTTGCTGATCGGTTCACGCTGTTCTTCTTGCGCGGCCGCAGCGGCTTGCCCGCCGAAAAGAACAAACAACGCCAAGAGTGTTGGCACCAACAGAGAGGCCGTTGAGCAGATCCTGCATGCCTTGCGAAGTTGTTTCATCGGTCTTCGTTTCCGCTGCTAACAGCCGTCAATTTGAATTGCAAAGTTGTGTCTTGTGATTACGTGTCCCAAAAGCCGCAACAACAATGATTCCTAGCCAGGGAAGTACGCTGGCTGCAATCAATGCGATCCGCGCAACTCGTCGGTTGATTTGCGCCTGACTCTTGATGATTCCTTGTACTTGATAAGCGCAAGCAAGGGCCTGCGCTATCGCCACAAAAACCCACCCATACCAATATCTGGAAGACAAGGACAAGAACAAGGACAATGCCGCTGCCGTGTAGCCGATCGCCAGTACGATGTGAATGATGACCAGATTCCGCAAACTCTGGGGTTCTTGACCGGCGTCAGGAGTTGCGATTTGCCTTCCGCCCAAGTTCTCGATGGGCGACGCATACGGATTGTTGCTGGGATGATCGACCTGCATTACTGTCCCGCCATTGGCGCGCGTCAATAATTCCTTCACTCCATCGTAACAACAGCCCTTCGCGCCGGCAGCGCGAAGGGCTGTGTATTTCTCTTGATCAACAACAAGGGCTACGGCAGCGCCACCGTCTTGAGGTCTTGGCCGCCATCTTCGTTCTGCACAAGGATCAACGCGTTGTTGTCATTCAGACGATCGAGCTGAATCACATTGTCCATGCCTTCGATGGTGTCGTAGCTGAGACCGGCGGTTCCTTGGATTCGCGAAGAGATGCTCTCGACGGAGTTAATCTCGTCAGTGGCAATCTTCATCATGCCGCGGCTGTTGTTGGCCATCAGGATGAAGTTGGTTCCACCTTTCTCATAGACAAACATGTCCAGCGGGCGGTTACGGTTGCCGAGCTCGGCCACGGTGGTTCCTTGAATCTTGGAGCCAGGCTTGAGATCAGCCAACGGGAATGTCACCAGCGGCGTGCAGGTGTAAGCGGCAACAACGTGGAGGTCACCACCGATGTCAAACGGCGCGAAGGTGCGAACCGGCGAACGTGTTTCCAAAGCACCGTGGGCACCATGATAGATCTCGACGCTGGTTCCGTTGTTTACGCCCTCGAAGGGGAATGGAATCGCACGCAGTTTGCTGGCGAATTCCTCGTTCGACAAACCAGCGATGACGACTTGCTCCTGGACGTAAGCGATGTCCGTGATGGATTCCATGCGGGGATTGCCACGGCGGCCTTCGCTGCTTTCCGGGGCGTTGGGAAGTGAGGCCTTGCTGAAGTTGACGTTATCGAGGGCGAATTCCTCAACTTCGCCATTTGCGGTCACACGGCAGATGACGGGAGTGGCATCCGCACCGCGACCGCGAGCCACGGAGAGATAAACCTGCCCGCTGGCCGGGTTAACGCACACATCGTTAATGCGAACGGCGCTCGCTTCGGCTCCCAGCAGAGCGGCAACTTTGCCGTTGAGATTCTCAACGTTGATCGAGACGGAATTCGCGTCGCCGGAAGTATCGCCTGTGGCGATGGCGAACACGGTCGCGGACATGGTATCGCCAACAAAGAGAATTCCTTGCGGACCAAAAGCCAATGGTCCGGCTGTTGTCAGTTGCGGCGTGCCCTGGCTCATTCCGGCCGTCAGCCCCTGGGCCGAGGCAAGAGAAGCCACGCCAATCATCGCCACGCAGGCGAGGGCGCACAAAGTCCTGGAGAGCATAGTTGATCCTTTCAAGCGGGCGAAAACGGCGCGCACACTGCCGAAAAATTGGCGGACATGAGCACGGGCCTGAGAATTGACGAACGAAGACGCTCCGTGCGGTGAGGTGTGGATCGTCGCGTCTGAGATTGCCGCATTATCACCGCCAAGTTGCAGGTTTCAAGCGAATCCTCCGGCAATCCCCGCCGAGTGTGGAATCGGCCACAATATGCTGCTCGCGGATCGCCCCAAACGCGGAAGGATGGGCAAGGCGAGCGTTCTGCACACCGTGGAGAACGATGGGTCCCCTGAGACATTTCTTGCGAGCTGGCAAGGGCATGCCGCAGGCTAAGCCGCGTCGCTGGCGAATACCAGTCAGCGGCGAAAGCATGTGTCATTCCAGATTGCCAAAGAGCGAAACGGCAAATTCCCACGGAAGCTGCGCAGTGGGCAACACG
>CALJLD010000107.1 GCA_937982665.1 uncultured Planctomycetales bacterium | reverse complement strand
TTAGAGCGCTATCTTCACACGGTAGAGGTCACTGGTTCGAATCCAGTGTCGCCCATAAAGTCGCTAAGCGATAACTCGTCGCAAAGCGCATCGTTTCGCATAACATCGGGCATTGCAATGGTTTCCGGCGACGTGTTCTTGTCCGTGCGATTCTCCGCCGTTCTTTGCTGCGTCGCTTTCTGCGTTGGCTGTGCGTCGTTTTCTGCGTCGCCGCAGGCAGCATTTGCGAAGTCATCTTCAGTCACCTGCCAATAGTGCTTATTGGCGATAGCGACGGAATGCCCCATCCAGGCGGTGGCAACATGCTGCGGGTGTTCGTTGGCGAGTTCAGTGGCTCGACTTGCGCGGAGGGTGTTCTGTTTTCTTGCTATGCACGACAAACCGGTTTGCCGTCCAATCGAGTTACTGCAGCAGCCGGCGATGAAAAACCCGACATTGGTTGTTGTGACGGACCGCAGCGATCTTGACGGACAGCTGTTCCAGCAATTCTGCATGGCCAAGGACCTGCTAAGGCAAACGCCAGAACAAGCAAACAGTCGGGAAGAATTACGCGAGATGCTTGCCTCGCGCGAGTCAGGCGGCATTGTGTTTACCACTGTGCAGAAGTTCTCGCTACTAGACGACGAGAAGAATCACCCCACGCTCTGCGATCGCAGCAACGTCGTCGTGATCTCCGACGAGGCTCACCGTAGCCAATACGGCTTGAAAGCTCGCTTAAGGCAGATCAGGGACAAGGAAACCGGCGAGGTAACCGGTGCGAAATATGTCTTCGGTTTTGCCAAGCATATGCGAGACGCCTTGCCGAATGCGTCGTTCATTGGATTCACCGGCACACCAATCGACAAAGAAGACAGAGACACACGCGGCGTCTTCGGTGATTATGTCAGCATCTACGATATCCAGGACGCCGTCGACGACCGTGCCACGGTCCCGATCTACTATGAGAGTCGGTTGGTCAAGATCGACATCAATCGCGCACAGATAGACCAATTGAACGAAGACGTCGAAGAAGTCATCGAGGAAGAAGAAGACGTTGCCGCGCGCGAGAAGACCAAAGGACGCTGGGCCGAATTGGCCAAGCTTGTTGGGGCTGGACCGCGACTAAAGCAAGTTGCGGCCGATTTGGTTGAGCATTTCGAGAAGAGAACGGAGTCGATCGAAGGTAAGGCGATGTTTGTCGGGATGAGCCGGCAGATCTGCGTCGACTTGTTCGCTGAGATTATTAAGCTACGACCTGAATGGGAGGGCAGCAAGATTACCAACGATCAAGGCAAAGAGGTCGGATACAACCACGAAGACGGAGCCATCCGGATCATCATGACCGGCACTGCGACCGACAATCGCGACCTTCAGCAGCATGTTTTTACAAAGCGAGCAAAGAAGCGTCTAGAAAAGCGATTCAAGGACCCAATAGACCCGCTCAAGATCGTGATTGTTCGAGACATGTGGCTAACGGGATTCGACGCGCCCTGCTGCCACACGATGTACGTCGACAAACCGATGGCCGGTCACAACCTGATGCAAGCCATCGCGCGGGTAAACCGTGTTTTCAAAGACAAGCCAGGCGGTGTCGTTGTCGATTACATCGGGATAGGTGCAGAGTTAAAGAAGGCTCTCAGGACGTATACGGACGCCAAAGGCAAGGGGCAACCAACTCTCAAGGCCGAAGAAGCTTTGGAGGTGTTGATTACGAAAATGGACGCAGTCCGTAGCTTGTTCCATGGCTTTGACTACTCGGATTACGAGACCAAGGCCCTAGAGCTACTGCCATCGGCTGCGAACCACATTCTCAGCCTAGAGGAAGCGGCAGGCAAAACGGGCAAGCAGCGTTTCCTCCACGCCATGGCCTCAATAAGTAAGTCGTATTCACTCTGCAGTACCTTGGACGAGGCACAGCCGTTCCATCTGGAGATTGCGTTTTTATCCGCCGTCCGCGCCGCAATTGTCAAGAACACGACAATTGATCAGAAACTCGCCGAAGAACAGAAGAATTCGGCAATGAAGCAGATTCTCGACAACGCCGTCGTTACCGAAGGTGTTGTTGACATCTTCGCTTTGGCCAAGCTCAACAAGCCAAACATCGGTCTGTTATCCGACGAGTTCTTGGAAGATGTGCGCAATATGCCTCTTCAGAATCTTGCGGTCGAGCTACTCGAAAAACTGTTGCGCGATGAAATTCGAAGCCGCTCCAGTCGAAATGTCGTGCAAGAGAAGAAGTACACAGATCGCTTGATTGAGACTCTACGCAAATATCACAACCGCTCGATTGAAACAGCGCAGGTAGTCGAAGAGCTAATTGCGATGGCCAAAGACTATCAAGCACGACTGAAGAAAGATGAAGACTTGGGCCTAAACCCAGATGAACTTGCATTCTACGACGCGCTTGCGGAAAACAGCAGCGCAGTAAAGGAATTGGGAGATTCCACGCTGAAGAAGATTGCATCCGAACTCACGGAGCGGTTGAGGGCTAGTACTACCGTCGATTGGCAGGTTCGAGATAGCGTCCGAGCCAAGCTACGCAATCTTGTGCGTCGATTATTGCGCAAGTACAAATACCCGCCCGACGCTGCACCGCGTGCCATCGAACTGGTGATGAAGCAAGCCGAAGCTCTTGCAGGTGTCTGGACAAGTGCAGAGGCAACGACGTGATTTCTTGGGACACCTTCAACGCAGTGAGAAAATCGGCGATCTGATGACCCGCTTCGGTCTTACACAATCGCGCGACGTTTGGGAGCGGACCGCTGTCATCAAGCGCTTCATTAGCGTCGGCCTGTTTCCCAATGGAGTTCGACATATTGGTTAGCGTCAGGTGGGACATTAAGGTCCAGAACATCCCGAGGATCTTGATTGGCGTTGTACGAATGCTGAAGCATATTCGGGCGAACCAGCATGGCGCTGCCTGCAATGTTCCGAAACCCGAGTTCCGCGAGTTCTTTGTCCGTCAAGCCTGATTCCCCTCTCCACATGACGATCGCGGAGTCTTCGCCACACAATGAAGCGACATGATCCAGGGTGAACTTACGCCAAGTTCGCAGACATGGATGAAAGACTGCCTTGTGCAAGAAAAGCAAATGGTTGACCGGCTCGTCGAATTCCAAGTCCCCAAACCACTCGCCTTGCCCTCCGGGTGCGAACACGGCTGCAAAAACCGATTCCCATCCTCCCGAGTCAGAATCGCAGATTTCAAATATGTCTTGGCCAGCGAGATTTGCGCGGCCAATGTCCAGGTGATCGACCGCCAGCCGCGCGGCAACGCTCGCACCACCGTTATCAGCAAGGCAAACCACATCGATCATCATTTCCCGCAGGAAAAGATGTGGCTCGTAGGGCTGGGGATGATAGGAAAAACGAATATCAAAATGCACGCTATTTCGCCCTGACAGCCTTGGCCGGCTTTTCTTTCTTTATCTTTTCCGCAACCACCGTAATTCGGTGTCCTTTGGTGTAAATGCAAAGATTGACCGCCGTTCGTTTGCCTTCCGTCGTTGATCGGTCGTAGCCGTTGAGGTGGCCAAGAACCTGGCCAAGACTGAGATGCAGCTTCAGTGCGTCTTCGAAACTCAAGACGGTGTTGATTGCCGTGGGCGCGGTATCAGGCAGCGGCGGACTGAAGTGATTGACAGTCGCTGACCCAAACGTGGATTTTCGGCGGATCGTGTTCGCCATGGCCGTTCCTCCAGCGTAAATAAACGCGATAAGAATCAAGTGACGTGCGACAAGATTCTCCCCACTGTGTTTGATCCACGCAAGTTTCTTGTCGGCAGTCAGCAGCGTTTGCCAAGCAAATATTATTCTGTGGCCAACCGTTGATTCGCGGCGTTCTAGTTTGGACAATGCGGACAAATTGGCACGCAGCACTACAGCACTTGGCGTCGAGGGCTCGCCTTTCCCGCCAACGGCTCCACATTTCGCCTCTCGATTGAATTGAGCACAAGGGCAGGCCTTATTCATGGCAACTCAACGCTACACCGTTACACCGCACCCGATTGAGACGCTTTTGACCTGGGTCAAGTCGGGAGAGATTGCGATCCCCGAGATACAGCGGCCTTTTGTTTGGGACGCGACCAAAGTTCGCAACCTGTTGGATTCGTTGTATTGCGGTTATCCGGTTGGCTACCTCATCGCGTGGCGCAACCCCACTGTCAAACTCAAGGACGGTTCACCATCGACCGGCAAACGGATCTTGATCGATGGTCAGCAGCGGGTAACAGCGCTGATGGCGTCGCTTCTCGGGGTCGAAATCGTCACCAAGAATTATGATCAAGTTCGCGTTCGCATCGCGTTCAATCCGCACACGGAAACATTTGAAGTCTCGAATGCGGCGACGGAAAAGAACCCTGAGTGGATCCCGGATGTTGCCACGGTCTTTGCGGCTGGTGCCAGCTTGTTCTCCCTGGTCAATGAGTATTGCGCAAAGAACGCCGACGTAAATCAGGATGAGGTCTTCAAGGTTGTTGAGCGGCTTCGCCGGATCACAAACAACCATGTCGGCGTGATTGAGCTTGATAGCGACTTGGATATTGAAACGGTCACAGAGATCTTTATTCGCGTGAATTCGGCTGGCGCGGAACTCAGCCAGGCGGATTTCGCCATGTCCAAGATTGCCAGTAACGAATCGGACGGCGGCAATACGTTGCGCAAGGCGATCGATTATTTCTGCCATCTGGCGGTTGCCCCAGAGTTTTTTGGCAAGATCAAATCCCATGACAAAGCGTTTTCAAAGACCGAATTCTTCCAAAAAATGTCGTGGCTCCGCAACGAGACCGACGATATCTACGATCCGTCTTATACGGACATGCTGCGCGTGGCGTTCACTTCGCAATTCAAACGCGGAAGACTGCAGGACCTCGTGGCACTGCTCTCGGGCCGTAACTTTGAGACAAAGCAATTCGAAGAAACCATCGCCGCGGAATCCTTCGACCGCCTGAGCAAGGGCGTCACGAACTTCATCAATGAGACACACTTCAAACGATTCTTGATGATCATCCGTTCCGCCGGATTCGTGGATTCGTCGCTGATCGGCTCTCAAAACGCGCTCAACTTCTCGTACATCCTCTATCTCATGCTGCGGGAGCAAGGGACGCCTCCGGCAGAGATTGAATCGGCCGTCCGCCGTTGGTTCGTGATGTCAACTTTGACCGGTCGGTACTCGGGCTCGCCGGAAACCGCGTTTGACTTCGATATCCGGCAACTTCACGAACGCGGTTTCAGCGTCTACGGTGAGGCCCTGTTTGAAGGTGAACTGTCGAGCGCCTTTTGGGAAACGCTCTTGCCACAAAGCATGAACACATCCAGTTCAAGCAGCCCGTATCTCCGCGTTTTCAAAGCAGCGCAAGTCAAGCTTGGAGACCATGGCTTCTTGTCCAAAGACATCAAAGTGATGGATTTGATTTTGAATCGCGGTGACGTGCATCACCTTTTCCCGCGCAACCATCTCAAGAAACAAGGCTTGGCTCGCGGTCGCTACAATCAGATCGCAAACTACGCGCTGACGCAAACGGAAATCAACATTGCCATCGGCGACGATGCTCCAGCGGTCTACTTTGATGCACTCCTTGACCAATGCAACGGTGGCGTCAAGAAATACGGTGGCATCACGGATCTTGGCGAGCTGAAGGCAAATCTTATCGAAAGCTGCGTTCCGCTTGCCATGCTGGATGGCGAGGGAATGGACTACCAAGATTTTCTGGAGGAGCGGCGGCGGCTAATGGCTAAGAAAATAAGGACATATTTTAACGTCCTGTAGGGCATGACTTTATGGCGGCAAACAAGACGGCACACGACGTTAATCGCGGTGAGCCAAAACCGACGCAGTTTTCGCTCCCCTGTCTGCGGAGATTATACCAATATCTGGGTGAGTATGATGCGCTGGTCGAGCTGACTGAATTGGCGGCTCGCTCGTTCATACATGATGCAAAAACGCATGGTGACATCGCTGGTTTCGTAGCGGATCGCTCGCGCTGCCACGGTATCAGTGTTCATTTTAGCGAATTTGACTTATTCCACCCCCACCTTGCTCGCAGTTACATCGTGACTGTGTATCACGCTGCAGAACGATTCCTGCACGAATTCCGGGGTGCGCACACCGCTATATTTGGCGAAAACTGGACCGGCGATAGCCACAGTTCCAACCCATTAGACATCGCGCTCAAGAACGTCGGCAAATCACCAAGGGACGCCGAGAAGGTCGTAGGAAGGGACTTGATTTCTCGGTTTCAATATTATCGGAAAATCAGGAATTGGGTTTGTCACGAGAAAGAGCCAACGGACATCAAAAAACTAAGAAAATCGCATCGTGCAGAATTCCCCAAATACGAAGTTGGCAATCGCGAGCTTGACAAAGTTCACGCGCCTAACGAGCCCGATTGCTTGAATTTTGAGGACTTTGTCCTTTTTACACGAATCACGAAGACCATTGCTGAGAAGTTGAATAAACTTGCCGTTCCGAGCATCGATAGGCTCAAAGAACTTTGCGGTTGGAGACAATTCAAACCTCTCTTAACGAACCGTCAGCGGATGAAAAACGCGATCATTGGCCGATTGAGATCTGAGTTTGGCCTGGATCATGAGACTGCCCTTGAGATCAGTCAGGAAATAATTAGCTCACTAGCATAATGGTAGTGCGCCCTCCTCCATCTGTGCATTGCGTTGCCGTGCTCAGGTGAAGAGGGAGGATCAGGTTCGATTCCTTGAGTGAGCTCTTGAACTAAGACAAACGACTGTTGCAGTCACCTTCATTTTGGGTTCGCCTTGAGGTAGTCATTGGCAAATTCTTCGGCCATTTCAATAACGATGCTTTTCACTTTGCCACTAAGGAACGAGCGCCCTGAAAGGCCCAACCGGCCAGGCGGACTCCAAGTTACCGCTGCACCATAGATATTGCTGTCTCGCGTATCGTTAGGCAAAGCCACTGTTTGGCGCAGTTCAACGTCAACCGTGTAGACAAAAAACTCGTTGTCGGTCCTTTCTAACATCGTTCCGACCCTGAAATAGAGAATCGCAATGCGGTTGTCGGGTGATTGGTCGCTCGATGATAACACAGGAATTCCGAGGCCGCGAAGACGCAATTCGGCACTTGTCTTCAGTGCCGATGCAAACAAGCCTGCCGCTTCTGCTTCGGCGCTTTTTTCATTAAACATGACATACACGTGTTTAATTCCACGGAGCGAATCAACTTCATCAAACGTGCGATCTTCGATCGCCGCTTTCGGCTCACTTGGCCCGTCACTAGGGGAACTCAACTTGGCAATCTCTTGTGGATCGTTGTCCAGGGCCAGCAGTTCCTGAATTGCAGCCGCTGGCACGGCGAAATTAAGGTTCTGGCCGACGACCAACTCCAGTGTGGTGACGCCGATGACGTTGCCCTTCTCTTCCAATAACGGTCCTCCACTGCTTCCGGAACTGATCGGCGCGGAGGTTTGGATCAGCGAACGTTGGTCGTCGATTTCGCGAACACCGCTAACCAGCCCCTCCGAAAGAGTGCGGCGCAGGCCGATCGGATTTCCGACTGCGAAGACGCGCGCTCCGACTTGCGGCGGTTCTATTGCCAATCGCACGAACTCGTTGCCGTCGATAGCGACGTCAACAATCGCCAAGTCGTTCTCCTTGTCGACAGCTGAAACCTTGTCGATGTAGAGTTGTGTTTCATCAAACAGTCGAGCAACCACAAACGCTGCTCCGTCCGCAAGCACTACGTGCGCATTGGTGACAAGTGTGCCGGAGTCGTCAACGAAGAAGCCGGTTCCAGTGCACAGCAAGTCTCCTGAGCGATCACGCACTTCCAGTTCAACAACGGCGGCCGCAACGCTCTCATACAATTCTTCGGGAGTGAGTGCGGCAGATGCCGTCGCTGGCTCTAATTGTTCATCCGTTTGTTCTTTCGGCAATTCCGCCTTGGGTTGGGCGTCAGCTGTGGGCCGGAATGTCATGTGTGGGGCGTCAGCGTTTGTTGTCGACGCCTCGTCCTTTAGTCCGGCGGAAACCAACTCGCCATTGCTGCGGCCAATGAAGTATGCGCCAATTGCGATTGGCAACATGAACAACAGGACAAGCAGGGTTCCCACTACAAATGGCTTGCGCGTCGAATTCTGAGATGCACGATCAACGCCCGTGGATTGAAGTGTCGGAAACGGCTGTTCGTCGGGCACGCTATTAGCGGCTTCCGTGCGGGCTGGTTTCGCGATCGGTGGCGCTTCCGGCAGGTCTTCGTGTCGCGGTGAGAGTCTGATCCGCTTTCCGCACTTCGGACATGAGCCGTATTTGGCTTGCGTGTCATTAGCGACTTTGCAAGTGCTGTCGCAATGCGGACACCTTAACTTGCGCATGGCGATTTCCCCTGAGTAATTCACTCACCATCGACAACTGCAGATCGACTCAGTTTAGCGATCGCCGGTGGCAAATTCACGCAAATCGTCTCAGTTCAACGGAGATTTGCGAAACGCTGCGAGACTATGCGACCGGGGAAACAAACCCTCAAAAAAAGTTTGAGGGGAATGTTATTCATGGCAGTGGAGCCAAAGGGGGCCTCGGGGGGGCCTCCGATCAAGAGCCCGCCGCGCATCGCCAGCAGGGAAGCAATTCTCCGCCGGTCGTTTGATCTGTGGCAATTTGATGTCAGTCTTTGCCACATCGAGAATGATGCGCATTACATCTCGTTGGCCAAACCGTAGTGAAAACGCCGATTTGGGGGCCAGAGGGCAAACTGACCGGACGGAAGACAACGGTTTTGCAGCGCTACGCGTTGCGTTCGTCACACTGTGCGGGTTGCTTGCCTTTGTGATCTTCCCATCGCCACATGGCCACGTAACGCCCTGTGGCGGCGAGTTCGGCAAGCCGCGCGTCGGCTTCACGGCGAGTCTTGAAGTGGTTCTCAGGCGCGTCGTCCCATGTCGCCCCCGGCTCAAATACTAGGCAATACGTCGCCATGATGATGGCCTCCAGGGTGGTTTCGTTGACAGTTGACAGATGACACTCGCATTTGAGCGACGCGGGACTCTGTTGACAACCGACTCATCTGCAATTCATTGTCCGGAAGGTGGTTCGTGAGGTTGAATCAGATGCAAGATTGCCTTTTTTGCTGAACCTGGAAGCCCATGCCAGGCGTCAATGAGGCTAGCCAAATCCGGCGCGACCGCAGCCTCTTTTGGAGCCGCCGCGTCGGAATCTGCGTTGCCGCTGGTCGCGACGTTCGGTTTTCCCCGCGTTTTACCGCAACGTTCGAGTCCAGTGTCGCCCACTATTTCTGAACGCACGTCGGTGCTTCTTATCGCATCGATT
>CALJLD010000106.1 GCA_937982665.1 uncultured Planctomycetales bacterium | reverse complement strand
TGCTGTGGCCAGGACACGGACTCGCGCCTGGAGTTCACGATCTCGATGCCTGAACCGGCATCGGCGACTTTCCATGTCAGGCTTGACATCACCGGTGTGCCAGGCGATTCGCTGACGGTTAAGATGCCCAACTGGACGCCTGGCTATTATGCCTTGATGTACTACTCCCGAGATGTGCGCAATCTCTCGGCTGTTGACGGGGAAGGGAACCCGTTGGAGGTCGAACAGCCAGCCGACAATTCATGGCGCATCATGCACCAGAACAATGAGCAGATCATTGTTGAATACGAGGTTGTCAATAACCGGCGTTTGTTCATCGCCAACAGTTATCTTGATGAAGAGCGGGCCTTTATTCAGCCTACAACTTTGCTGATGTACGTTGAGGGAATGATCGAACATCCCGTCACGTTGAACTTGCAACCACCCAAGGATTGGCCGCACGTCGCGACAGGATTGGAGCCTGTCGAAGGCGAACCGTTTGCATTCACGGCACCGAACTTTGACGTCCTGTTTGACTCGCCCATTCAGGTTGGAACTTTGGACTCGCTGCCCACGTTTGAAGTGCAAGGCGTGCCGCACCACTTTGTTGGGTATGAACTGGGTGAATTTGATCGCGAGCAATTCATTAAGCAGTTGCAGCGAATTGTTCAAGCAGCAACGGACATCATCGGCGATGTGCCCTATAAACACTACACGTTCATTGGAATCGGCCGGGGACAAGGGGGACTAGAACACATTAACTCGACTGCCATTCCGTTTAACGGTGCGCGGATCACCAAGAGAACGCTCGCTTTCATTGCGCACGAGTACTTTCATCACTATAACCCGAAGCGCATTCGGCCCATTGAGTTGGGACCGTTTGACTATGACGACGGCAGCCCCACAAAGATGTTGTGGGTAGCCGAAGGCGTAACTGTCTACTATCAACACTTGATTCTGAATCGGGCTGGCATCACATCGCGACGCGAATTGCTGGAGTCATTGCGGTCCACAATTGTCGGGTTTGAAAACACGCCCGGCCGACTCTACCAGTCGGCAACGGAAGCCAGCATGCTCGTCTGGGAGCAGGGTCAATTCGGTGGCGATAAGCAAAGGACCATTAACTACTATCAGAAGGGCCCCGCGCTCGGCCTGCTCCTGGATTTCGCGCTCCGCCACCATTCAACAAACGAGAAGTCGCTGGATGACGTGATGCGGCTGCTGTACTCCCGTTACTACAAGACACTCCAGCGCGGCTACACAGAGGATGAGTTCTGGGACGCATGTGAAGAACTGGCCGGTACCGACTTGACCGAGGTTCGCGAATACACGTCTACGACGAAACCTCTCGACTACAACAAGTACCTTGGCTATGCGGGTCTTCAAATCAAGCTGCCGCAGGAACAAAGCGAAGATCCGCTGGCGCCAGAGGAGTTGAAGAATTACTTCCAGATCACGGAAGTTGAAAATCCCAGCGAACTGCAAGATGCCATTCTCAACTCATGGTCGCGAAAATAAGACGAGTCTAGCGTCTCCGCAGCACGAATGTTTCGTCTTGAAGAGGTCACCCGAGTTATGAATGCTGTTGCGAACCTCATGCGGTACAAGCCGGCGTATGCAAGTTCAATGGATCTCCAGTTCAGTCATTCGCTTAAGCAGAGGTCGACTGCTCTCCAGGGCAAGCAGATCGCGGTATGGCTTTGACGATTCGAAGCGTACGAAGCACTGGCTTGTGCTAAGGCGAACCGTCATTTCCCCGATTTGTGAAGCGTGCTGAAACGCCCTCCTTATGCACTTAGTTTCGCATCTCTTGAAAGCATGCAAGTCGTTGGTGACCTGTGAGCCGTGCGGTTACGATTACGCTTGACCTCGTCGCACTTCCGCAACTTGCAGGAGCTATTCTGATGTTTCCCGTGATTCGCACGACATTGTGCAGTGCTTTGCTGCTTATCTTATCGGCGCATTCACTTGCACAAGAGTCAGCAGTAAACGCCTGGCCGCCCAATGATGCGAATCGATTGACCTATCTGGACGAACCCTGCAATCCGTACTACGTCCATCAAGCGTTTCCAAAGCTGGTGACTCCGCAATGGGTTGGCGAACCAGGCGTCGAAGCTGTCGTTGTGCTGGCAATCGATGACATGCGTGACCCTGCGGCCTACGAAAAATTCCTGCGTCCAATCCTTGATCGTCTGAAGGAAATTGATGGCAGAGCGCCGCTGAGCATCATGACCAACAAGGTTGATGCGAGCGACCCTCAATTGGCAGCATGGATCGCGGAAGGGCTTTCCTTGGAGGTGCACACGATCGACCATCCGTGTCCTCTGCTGAAGGATGAAGATCTAGCCCGCGCACGGAAGACTTATGAAGATTGTGTCGACCTGATGGCCTCAATTCCAGGCAATAAGACGACGGCTTATCGCATGCCGTGCTGCGATTCCTTGAATACACCGAGTCCGCGTTTTTGGACTGAGATCTTCAATCAGGAAACGGCCGCGGGCAACTTCCTGGAGATCGACTCTTCTGTGTTTCAAATGTTCACTGCTGATGACCCGGATCTCACGGGGTCATTGCTGACCGACGCGGGAGGCGAATCGCGATTCGAAAAGTATGTTCCCTTCCCGTCGTTCGCGAACACGATCTTCAATTACCCGTACCCCTACGTGATCGACGGCCGTTGCTGGGAGTTCCCTTGCATGGTCCCAAGTGACTGGCAGGCCCAGAATCTTCACCGGCCGTTTAATCCCAAGACGGTCGAAGACATGCAGGTCGCACTGGATCTAACCGTCGCCAAGCAAGGTGTGATGAATCTGGTCTTTCACCCTCATGGATGGATCCGTAGTGATCAAATCGTTGCTCTGATTGATCATGCCGTCGCAAAGCACGGGAAGAAGGTCAAGTTCCTCAGCTTCCGCGAATGTCGCGACGCGCTGAGTGTCCATCTGCTTTCTGGTGGAAGCTTGCGCGATACTGAAGGGAACGATGGCGGCATTCGACTGCTTGATCTCAATGGGGATGGCTTTCAAGACGTCATCAATGGCCCTGATGGGCAAACCCGTATTTGGCAGCCCGACGCACAAGGGTGGAGCGAATTCCCAACTCCCTTCCAAGTTGCACCAGCAGAAAACGCGGGGTCCGGCGCCAGCGAGCGTTTCGGGTTTCTCACGCCTGATGGAGCAACTTATGCGCTGGGTTACGCGCGCGAGTTTGCTGAACCAACTCTCCGGTTGTTTCGGTTTGGGCAGGGTGGCTGGGAACTGGTCGATGATCCACAGTTGATGCCCCCCGTTGCCGCCACTTCTGCAGCAGTCGACTCCCCAGGAGACCGTTCAATCGCGGGGTGCTTTCGAGACTTGGATGACGACGGCATCAGTGAATGGCTCATGCAAGACGCCATGGGAACTCACTGTTATTGCTTAAAAGATGGCTGGCAGAAGTTGCCGTATTCATTGCCGGACGGGTGGAAGCTATTTCCTGCAGATGGTTCAAGCGACACAGGCATGCGGTTCGTTGATTTAAATCAAGATGGCATGGATGACGTCATCGGCTCTGACGAGCGGCGGTTTGGCGCCTACATCTTCGATTCTTTGGAATCTGGCTGGGCAAAGACAATTTCCGTCGGACCGCAGCGAGCAGGCAGTGGTCTTCCGATGATTGCGCGCCTGGGGTCCAACAATGGCGCATGGTTTCATGGTCGTACGTTGTGGGTTCAAAACGAGTTTACAGCCAAGCTGCCGGACTTGGTGGATCGCCTGCACTTTGATCAACTGCTGGAACAGGGCGGCGACGTGATCAACCGGGGTATGCCGATTCCCCGCAGCCCACAAGCGGCGAGGCAGACGATGCACGTCGCCAAGGGACTGCGCGTGGATCTCGTCGCAGCGGAACCCTTGGTTCAAGACCCTATCGCATTCGACTGGGGCTATGACGGCAAGCTGTGGGTTGTGGAGATGGGAGACTATCCGTTGGGGTCCGATGGTCCCAACCGCGCTGGCGGTCGCGTCCGCGTGCTGACCGACGTTGATCAAGACGGTGTCTTTGATACGGCCACGACGTTCTTGGACGGCTTGTCGTTTCCGACGGGAATCAAGGTTTGGAAAAACGGAGCCCTGATCTCCGCCGCGCCAGACATCGTGTTCGCTGTCGATGAAGACGGTGATGGTACTGCTGACTCAACTGAGACGCTATTCACAGGATTCGGCGAAGGCAATCAACAGCACCGCGTAAACGGGCTAAGGTATGGGCTGGATCATCGCTTGTATCTGGCCAACGGAGACAGCGGCGGGACTATCCGCTCGCTCAAGACTGGGAAGTCGCTGGAAATCTCAGGGCGCGATCTATGGATCGACCCGGACTCAGGAGCCATGGGAACGACGTCGGGGCAAACTCAATACGGTCGAACCCGCGACGACTTTCAGCACTGGTTCGGCGGCAACAACTCCAATACCATGTGGCATTATGTGATTGATGAGCAGGACATCAGCCGCAACCCTCATGTGATCCCGCCCGCGGTGCGCAAACAGGTCTCGATTGTGCCGGGGGCCGCGCCGGTCTTCCCTGTGAGTGCAACTCTTGCGCGTTTCAACGATTGGCAAATGGCCAATCGGTTCACCTCAGCGTGCAGTCCACTGATCTATCGGGACAATACTCTGGGGCACGAATTCGTGGGTAACGCATTCGTTTGCGAACCCGTTCACAACCTGGTTCATCGCGAGGTGATGTTACCCGCAGGCGCAAGTTGGGCGAGCCACCGCGCGAATGAAGAGCAGACACGTGAATTCCTGGCAAGTACAGATTCGTGGTTTCGTCCAGTAATGGTTCGTACGGGGCCGGACGGCAGTCTCTGGATCGCGGATATGTACCGATTGGTGATTGAACACCCTGAGTGGATATCAGCAGAGCGCCAGGCAGAACTCGATTTACGCAGCGGTCATGATCGAGGTCGCATTTGGCGTGTTAGCAACATCGACAGCGGGAAACAAACGCCCGTGGCATTGGACAAGCTGACCGCGAGAGAACTTGTCCAGCAACTCCAGCACCGCAACGGGACGCGTCGTGACATGGCGCAACAGCTTCTGATCAATCGTCAAGAACGTGGCATCGCCGACAGCCTGCAATTGATGCTGCGCAGCGCAACTCGCCCTCAAACTCGATTGCACGCGTTGGCGACCCTTGATGGGATCGGCGAACTTACGCCCGATGACTTGTTGATTGCATTGGCGGACAGGCACCCTGGCGTGCGTCGCTGGGGAGTTCGTGTCGCCAGATCAAAGCTCGATTGGAAAGGGGTCTCTGCAGCGATTGCCCAACGCGTTCAAAATGAAGCAGACGATCAGGTCATGTTGGAACTGGCAGTTTGCCTGGGAGAAGGGACAAGTCCTGCACTTGTTAACGCGCTTGCCGAACAACTGTGCGCTGGATCCTCCGATACGTGGGTCAAAGCGGCGATCGCCAGTTCGATCCGGCCGGACACAGTCAAGTCTTTGTTAGACTCGCTCTTGGGACCAAGCGCAAACGCGCCATGCGCAATGACAGAAGACTTGTTGATGTCAGCGGCCGGATGGCTGGAAACAAGAGAATATGGCAATCAATTGGAGCGTTGGTTGCCTGACCATCCTGCAAATCCGGACAGCACGGATGCAAAGGCGCTTTGGCGACTGGCTGCACACGCCTGGCTGCGAACCAAAAAGCCGCTGCCCGACACTCTGACGGACTGGGTAAACGCACACCGGCAATGGGCTCGCGAGGCGTGCGACAATATGGATACGCCTGAGGCCCAGCGCATCGTTGCGCTGGAATTGCTGGGACTGAGCGAAGAACTCCCGGAAGTCGATGCCGAGCGGATCGCTGCAGCGCTTGCGGCACGTTTCTCACCGAGTGTCCATGCGACAGCTGTTTCGATCATTGACCGTCGCGGGGAACTGCATCTTCCCCAGCGATTGCTCGCGCGTTGGCAACAGTTATCTCCAGCTGCGCGGAAGCGCGTCATTCCGAGTTTGGTTGCTCGTCGCGAATGGGCTGAAATCTTGGTCCTGGAGATTGAAGAGGGGGCCTTGGACGTGAATGAGATCCCGCCGTCCGCATGGTCACAACTGCGTCAAACGTCCAACGCAGACGTGCGCGGCAGAGTCGAGCAACTGCTTGCGACTGCAACGACCAACAATCGGCAACAGTTGATTGCGCGCTACGCTCGCGAGATCGCCGCGACAAAAGGAGACACCGCACAAGGGCGGTTGCACTTTGAGAAACACTGCGCCACCTGCCATCGAATGAGTGACGTTGGCAAGACGATTGGTCCAGACTTGCAGGCGCTGACGGATCGGTCGACGCAAACTCTGCTGACCTCGATCCTCGACCCCAATCGAGCGGTTGAAGACAAGTACCTGCAGTACATTGCCGAGTTAGAAACTGGCGTATTGCGAACAGGCATGATTCGCGACGAATCGCAAGCCACCGTTACGTTGACCGATGCTGAGGGCCAAACACATATCATTCGCCGTGATGAACTGGCACTATTGGAATGTACGAAACAGTCGTTTATGCCTGAAGGCCTCGAGGCACAACTGTCTCCGCCAGCTATTGCCGACCTGTTGGCGTTCCTTCAAGCTGATGCACAGACGTCAAAACGTTTTGCGGGCAATCAGCCCGCGACGGTTCGTCCTGACGACAATGGCACATTAACACTACTAGCCTCAAAAGCGCGCATCTACGGACCATCGATCGTGTTCGAAAGTCGATACGGCAACCTGGGCTATTGGTCGTCGCAGGATGATTATGCCGTCTGGAATTTTGAACTCTCGGAGGCGGGAGCGTTTGCCGTTGTCCTTGACTATGCCAGTGCCGAAAGCGCAGCCGGAGATCGCTACCGCTTGCTGCTGGGCGGAGAAGAGATCTCAGGTGTTGTCGCAAGCACTGGCTCTTGGGATGAGTATCGCCAATTGCAGATTGGCAAGATCGAGCTGTCACCAGGCAAACACGAATTGCTTTTCCGTTCATCCGGGCCGATCAAGTCTGCGCTCATCGATTTGCGGACGATTGAACTGCGGCCCACCGAGGAGCAGTAATAGTCTCGGCTTCGGATTCCGGACCAGATACCCGCGCGAACCGTGGAGCAGGCCATCGCGATCGATGACGGCTGTCGAAACTTGGCCGAACAAACTGAAAATCGTCTTTTCAGCGGATGTTGGCTATCATGGCAAGCCACGCTTAGCGGAAGAGTTATTAGCAGAAGAGTTCAAGGAACAACGATTTGCCTCATACATGGCTGCCAACGCAATCCTAGTCGAAACCTAGCAGTCATTGATGATTTGAATGGCTTCCGGAGCATCCGACCATGGAGCGAATTGACGTTTTCATCAACTAGTGCGCGCGGAAGCGCACTCGACGACATTCATGCGTCGCAATTGTCTTGCGGTTGCTGATCAACTCGGCGCAGCGTTGTTTTAGGATCATAGAATGCTATCCAACTTCACAGCATTAGCGCTTGGGCTGGCAACGCTTGTTCCGGTTCCTCAAGAGGATGAGTCGCGGCAGATCGAGTTCTTTGAGAATAAGATCCGCCCAGTGCTTGTCGAGAATTGCTACGAGTGTCACAACAGCCAAGGCAGCCAGGAAGGGGGTCTTGCTCTTGATTACCGAGAAGCGCTCAAAAAGGGCGGTGTCTCCGGGCGCGTCATCGTTCCTGGCAAACCGGACGAAAGCCTGTTGATTCAAGCGCTTCGCCATGAGAATGGATACGCGATGCCTTCGGGCAGGCCCAAGTTGAAAGCAGAGCAGATTGCTGACTTTGAACGATGGGTGCGCCTGGGGGCAGTCGATCCACGAGTCGAAAAGCCAACTGCGGCGAGTTTGACAGACAATACGAACTGGGAGCGTACGCGATCTCAGCGGCTGGAATGGTGGTCCTTTCAACCTCTTGTTGAACATTCTGTCCCAGACGTCGAGGAGACGGAATGGCAAGGCAACCCCATTGATGCCTTCGTGTTTGCACGAATGCAAGGTAGAGGGTTGCGGCCACAACCAATTGCCTCTCCAGAAACCTTAGTTCGCCGTGCGCACCTCATTTTGACGGGTCTTCCGCCGAGCATGGATTCGGTCGCGGAGTTTGCAGCGGATCCGACGAATGATCGATACGAGCGGCTTGTCGATCGGCTGTTGGATACTCCGGCATTTGGCGAGCGTTGGGCGCGGCATTGGATGGATTGGTATCGGTATGCAGAATCGCACGGCAGCGAAGGTGATCCACGGATTCCCTATGCGCAAGAGTATCGTAACTACTTGATCCGAGCCCTAAACGCAGACGTTCCCTACGACCGACTGTTGCGTGAACACCTTGCCGGCGACTTGTTGGAGAGCCCGCGGGTCAACTCCAAGCTGGGCATCAACGAATCGACCATCGGAACGGCACATCTGCGGATGGTCCCACACGGCTTTGGCGTGACAGACGCGTACGGTGAGCAGATAGCGTTTACGGATAACCAAATCGATGTGATTTCCAAAGCCATGCTGGGACTCACAGTTTCTTGCGCGCGATGTCACAACCACAAGTTTGATCCGATCAGCCAAAAGGACTTCTATCGCCTGTATGGGATTCTCGTGAGCAGTCGTCCTTCCACCGTGCTGATTGATGCCCCTGATGTGCTGGCATTGAACAAAGATGCGATCAATTCGCTGAAAGAGGAGATTCGATCATCCTTCGCGGAATTTTGGTTGGGAGAAACGGAGAGCCTTCCGGCTCGTTTGGACGATCATCTCGCATCGCCTGACGATGAAACACGGCATAATCAACCTTTGGGAGCCTGGCTGCTGCTGAAGGATGCGAACAAGAATGAGTTTCAAAATCAGATCGACGCATTCCTGTCGGACCACCAGCAAACGAAAGAACAGATTGCGAGGTCGATTAGAGAAGCTGAGTTCTATCTTGACCTTCGCGACCAAAAAAATGTCGACAACTGGCATTCCAGTGGAAATGGAACCGTGTCAGCGGTCAGCCCTGCCGGTTCCTTTGCTTTGCAAACTCAAGGCGAGACCGCACTTCGCGGAGTTTATCCAAGAGGAATCTACACTCATCTGATTTCTGATAAGCATGCCGGCGTATTTAGCTCCAACAATCTCAAAGTTGTGGGCAAGGGAACCTGGGTCAAATCCGCGGGAAGCCATTCTCAACTGCGCGCGCCTGTGCGTAATTATCCCTTGATCCAAGGTTTGCATCCCGCCGATTCGGTCAACAACCGTCAGCTGCAGTGGAATGCTACGCAGGGGAAATGGACGTATTGGCAAGGGGAACTCGTCCATTACGAACTCAGCACCTCACGCGACAAGTTACCCCAAGCAGGAGATCAGGATCGATCCTGGTTCGGCATCTCGGAGATCTATGTTGGCGATCATCCACCACCGCAGGAAGGTGCTTCGCTGTTCGCTTTGGCTGCTGATCCGTTGCGAATTACCAGTCGTCAGTCTCTCGCCAAGGCGTATCAAAATGTCGTTCGAGAAGCGGTCCTGGCCTGGCGCGATGGTGACATGACCGATGTTCAAGCCGAGTTCCTTGACGAGTTTGTCAGGCAGGGATTGCTGTCGAATCGAATTGAGCAGCTCCCATCGCAACTCCAGCAGCAAATAGCACGGTATCGCGCGTTGGAGGCAGAGATACCCGTTCCGCGCCGCGCACCTGGAGTACTAGAAGCTCAACCCGTTGATCAACCGCTGCTAATTCGGGGCGATCATCAGCAAGAGAGCGCGCCTGTCGAACGACAATTCCTCGAGGCATTTTCGAATCGCGCGTACGACTCGACTTGCCCCCCCAGACTTCAGCTGGCCGAAGACGTTATTAATTCCAGCAATCAGCTTACGTCGCGCGTCCTGGTCAATCGCCTTTGGGCCTATACATTCGGTCGGGGAATCGTCTCATCCACGGACAATTTTGGCCGCCTGGGAAGCACTCCGACGCATCCAGAACTGCTTGACCACCTGGCAGTGGAGTTCCAACGAAACGGCTGGTCCATCAAGCAGGCATTGAGGAGCATGGTCACTAGCAGAACGTTCAAGTCCAGCAGTTGGGCAGATCCAGCCACGCGGGAAGCGGATCCGGAGAACAAGTACTTTTCCTACTACACGGCGCGGCGTTTAGACGCGGAGGCGATTCACGACTCGATCAAATCCCTGGCCGGCACTGGCCAGCGAGCTGTTTACAAACCCGTCATTCGCAATGAACTTGATTCCTTCCTGCGCACGTTCAATGCTCCGGTGCCAATCTCAACGATGAGTTCGCGAAATCATACGAATGTCCCTGCGCAAGCCTTAACGATGCTAAACGGCGATCTAGTTACGCAAGCCGCTATGGCTTGGTCGAGCCGAATCAAGAACCAAGCGGCTTTATCGACGCCGCAACAAAAAGTTGCAGCCATGTTTCAACAGGCGTATGGGCGGAGCGCTACTGAAGGCGAGATGTACGCGGCGCTGGAATATCTAAACGCTCCTCCGGTTCCCAATACAGTTCTGGATGACCTAAATAAGAAACGCGAACGTACGGAAGCCGCGTTGCAACAAACACAAGACAAGTTGGCTGCTGTGTTGGCACCAGTCAAAGATCGTTTGCAGCGCTGGGTGGATCACAACAACGCGGAACGAAAGGCGGCCAGCGGAGAAGAGCTGCAAAGATTGAATCCCATCGGGAGTTGGGACTTTGAGGGGGATGCAATTGATTCGGTTGGAAACCTGCATGGATCGCTCATAGGAGCCGCCAAGATTGAAGGTGGAGCGCTTGTGCTGGCTGGCGGCTGTGCGATCACGGCTCCGTTGTCGCGGCCTTTGCGCGAGAAATCGTTGGAAGTGGTTGTCTTGTTGGAAAACCTTGAGCAGCGCGGCGGCGGCGCAATGACGGTCCAGACTTTGGACGGAAGCGTGTTCGATTCCGTGGTCTTCGCGGAACAAGCTCCGGGAGAATGGCTCGCCGGGAGCAACTTCTTTCAGCGAACCGAAGCCTTTGAAGGCACGCCTGAACGTGAAGCCTCAGAAACTGCAGTTCACCTTGTCTTCGTATATTCTGCTGACGGAACAATCCGCGCGTACCGCAACGGCGAGCCATACGGAACCCCCGTGCGAAAAGGCGCTTTGCATTCCTTTGAAAGCGAGAACACGCAAGTGACCTTTGGGTTGCGTCATGGAACCGAGCCAACCGCGGGCCGCATGCTAGCCGGTAGAATCTACGCCGCGCGACTTTATGATCGGGCTTTGTCGCAAGAGGAAGTCTCGGCCGCGGCGGATGGAAACATCGCGCAAGTTGTCACGCGGAAGATGGTCCGCGCTGAGCTATCGGCGCAAGACCGAATCGAGTGTGATCGCCAAGAAGCGCGGATCGCAGAATTACAAGCATCGATCAATGAGTTGCAGCAGAAGATTGCTGTCGAGCTTGAAAGAGCGAACCGTCCAAGTGGCGGCTATTTTGGCCTTGCGCATGCCATCCTGAACTCAAAGGAGTTCATTTATGTCCATTGACCTGACGACGAGACGGCAGTTCTTGAAGCTGACCGCCGCAGGCCTGAGCGCTCATACAATCTCAGGCTTGATCAATTCCAACGCAATCGCTGAGCAACCGCAACCGGCATCGCATCATCCAGCCAAGGCCAAGTCTGTCATCTTCCTGTACATGTCCGGCGGCGTGTCGCACGTCGATTCGTTCGATCCGAAGCCACTGCTGAACAAGATGCATGGGCAGCCCATGCCGGGAAAGATCGAACGCACTCAATTTGACGCCGTTGGCAGCATTCAACGCGGGTACTGGAATGCTAAGCGATATGGTCAATCCGGTTTGGAAATGACTGACTTGTTTCCGCGGATTGCTGAGCAGGCTGATGAGCTGGCGATCATCCGATCCATGACGGCGAACTTCTCTGAACATGCGCAAGGCAACTTCTTCATACACACAGGGTTTCCATTTCTAGGCTACCCCAGCGCGGGAGCCTGGGTCGCCTATGGACTCGGCCCGGACAATGCGAAACTACCTCCGTTTGTAGTGCTTCGCACGGACAAAGCTGGTATCCCACACGGCGGCATCAGTCTGTTTGGGAACGGCTTTTTGCCAGCAAACACCGGCGGTTCGATTTTCAATCTTTCCGGCCGCAATGCCTTGCCAGACATTACACCAGGCATGATGCGCGAGGAGCAGCAGCGATCCTTGCAGCTCATCAAAACGCTTGATGGCGGATTCTCCGAGCGAATTGCAGCGGAGCAAGCAGTTCAAGATGCCGTGAACAACGCCGAAATGGCTTTTGAGATGCAGCAAGCCGTCCCCGAAGTGACCGACATTCGCCAAGAAACGCGGAAGGTGTTGGAAGAATACGGAGTCGAGAGCGCTGACCTCCACACGGCGCAATACGCAAGGCAGTGCTTGATGGCCCGCCGACTTGTGGAAAAAGGCGTTCGTTTCATCGAGTTGTGCTGCAGCAGCGTTGGCATTGGGGCCGGCGGTGGTGCTAACCCTTGGGATCAACATGGCGATATTGAAAGAGGGCACGGTGCGATGGCTAGACAAGTTGATCAGCCCATTGCCGCGCTGATCAAAGACTTGAAACAGCGTGGACTGCTGGATCAAACGCTAATCATATTTGCCGGCGAGTTCGGAAGAACGCCGTTTGCCCAAGGCAATGGACGCGATCACAACCCCTACGGTTTCAGTCTCTGGCTCGCCGGTGGAGGAACCAAAGGTGGCACAACGCATGGTGATACCGACGAGTTTGGCTACCGCGCTGTTGAAGATGTCGCAACGATCTATGACTTATGGGCGACCGTCTTACATCTGCTCGGCATCGATCACAAGAAGTTGACATACCGCTACAGTGGGCGCGACATTCGATTGACCGATGTCCACGGCAATGTTTGGGAAGACTTGCTTGCATGAGCTT
>CALJLD010000105.1 GCA_937982665.1 uncultured Planctomycetales bacterium | reverse complement strand
TCAGCCTGTGGAATTGTTCAACTGTCTGTTGTTGCAAGACCACGTTCGCATGAAATGTGCGCATCGCCCAAGGCCGAGATTGCTAAATTCCGAAATTTTGTGAGAGTTTTTTTGGAATACTTGTCGTGCAATAACTATTTGTGTTTGGAACGATCAGATTGCGCGGAGAATCGTGCGAGGAAGCACTTGGCGTCACGGTTGTGCGCTGCAACGAGCAGGCGAAACGAAGTGCTTTCATGTTGGGCTTGAGGCCTTCATGAATATGCGGTTGTGCCAGAAAATCCCGTTGCCGCCGCCCTCACTGAGTTGCAGAATGCGATCAACGGCGTTTTTTGCCAGCGCAAGCCACTATTGAGAAGACCTTCAGCAATTTGCCGCAGAACTATGGTTCGTACGCATGCCGACGACGACAACGACCGCAAACTCTTGACGGATATCGCCAATCATGGTTGGCATATTGTGGGGATCAAAGATGATCCGGGCGCGCCGGCGTATGCGTTTTCTGTGGGCCTTTTTCATACGTTGGGGCAGCCGGAAGTTTGCATCTTTGGTTTGGATAGCACATCCACAATGGGCCAAATCATCAACCAGGTTGGCAGCTTGATGAAGACCGGGGAGACGTTTGAGGATTGGCACGAAAGCGATGACGTGCTTGACGGTTACTCAATGATGTTTCGGCAAGTGGACCAGCAGCACTATGCCGAACACTTCGGCTACGCCCGATGGTTCTATGAAGGCGATGACTTCCCCATGCTGCAATGCGTATGGCCCGATCATCAGCACAAGTTTCCGTGGGACTCACAATTTGAGTCCGAATTGATCGCGTGTCAGCCGGTCCTGGCGATGCAGGCGGCCTGGCGGTTTAGCGAAGGAAAAAACCGCGCGGTCATCACAACAAAGTTCGTCGTCGACGAAGGTCATCCGATCCTGCTGGTCACTCATGATGAAGATGGCGATTGGCAGTTCCTCTGCGGATCAACCAACGAGCCTGCTGACGGACGGCTGGTAAGCCTGGGGAGCGCTGTGGCCGAACATCCCGCGCTGGCGGAACTGGCCGATCTGCCGGTGGGTTGGCAGGCCGAGCGAGAAGAAGCCGGCCAGCCGTGGCAGCGAAGCCAGATGGACGAGTGAGATTGCCTTTGTGCAATGACAGACTGCTAGACTCGCAATACGATGGAAGTGGCTTCCTTTCGGGCAAGTTTCAATGAGTATGTGAAAGCCACTTCGCGCTCAGCAAGGGGTCATCATGAGCATCAAGGTCGCCTGTCAGTGCGGAAAGAAATTCAAAGCCAACGACAAGCTTGCGGGCCGGAACATCAACTGTCCGGTCTGCGGCGCGGCGATCGCCATTCCCGAAGCACCGTTTGAAGAAGATGTCGATTGGCGTCGCTGCCAATATTGCCATCACTACATCAGCAACGAAGACTACGACGAGCACGTCAAAGAACACCGGGCTTTGCGACCGGATGGGCAGCACACGGATTACGCAACTCTGCCGCAGGAGGAAAGGGACGTCACGGTGGATATCTCGCGCGAGCCGAGATGGTATCTGCACAACAAGTGCGGCATCGTGACCGGCATGCCTGAGGAGATCATTCACACTTACATGACCAACCCCTGGTTCTACCTGGCGGACAGAACCTATTGTTGTGGGTGTCTGAAGCACGTGCCGCATAGCGAGTGCGTTTGGGAAGAAACTGGCGAGAACCTTCAGGCGTACACCAATCGGCTTCGCGCCGCCAAGCCGGAAATGAAACCAAGCGGGTTCGTCCGCGGTCTAGCTTGGTTCTTTCGGTTGTTCGCGCGCTAGTATCTCCGCTGGTGAATGTCTCCGTGTGTTCCGAGTATTAGAATGTTGTGCAAGGCAGCGTCAATTTCGGCAACTGCTGGTTTCCTCAATTCTTGTGAGCTAACGTCCATCCGCAAGCTTGCTGCATTCGAGCCTGTTTGAAGTTCCTGGATGACCTTACTTACTATTGTCATTCAGCCAGAGATCAACACTATCCAAAACGAAACTGGAAATCGAGGAGAGCGAGCGATGTTTCGTCGTATTATGCCTTTGGCAACCGCTGTCGTCATACTTGTGACGAGCCCAGCGCTTGCGCAGGATGGCTGGCTGCCCCATGTCGCGTACAACGTCAAGTTCTCTGATGTTTCCGACCCTGACGAAGGCGTTTCCGATCTGGAAGATTTCGACTGGGCAGGCAAGCGCATTTTGGCCGACTTCTACGATGGTTCTGCGATCAACGGTGTTTTGGCAGCAATAGCAGCCGACGGCGCCTCAGTCGACACCATCTTGCTGGGCAACTCTTTTGCGAATCTCGACCTGGCCGCATTTGTTGAGCTGCTGCAGGATATCAAGGGCTTGCAGACCCTCGTCTTGGATTCCGTGGATCACACTCCGGATCAGCTGGCCCTCTTGCGCAAAGCGCATCCCAAGCTGAGAGTCGTCTTGAGCGAGCGAACGGCCATTGAGTGCATCAACAAGTCCTACCAGTTCGCTCAAGGTGGTCCCGATTTGGACTCAATCCATCGTTTTGAGTATCCGCGCATCGATGACCTCTGGTTTTTGGAAGACAAGCACTTTGTCGTGGCGAATCGATTCATCGGCATCAACTGGCACCCGACTTTGTTAGATGCGTTGCCGCGAGATGCCTTGCGGTACTTTCGGCACTTAAGGCATCTAAAGAACGTCAACCTGAGCCGTGTCCAATTGACTGATGATGATCTTCAGTATTTGCGATTTCTGGAACAGCTTGAGTCACTTAACCTCTACAAAACGCCAATCACTGGTGAGGGGCTGAAGCATGTGCCTGGCGAACACTTGAAAAGCCTGAATTTCTATGGGGCTGAAAACCTGAGTACGATCCCTTTCGATCGGTTTCCGAAACTCAATAGCCTTAGGGTTACCGATTCCGGCTTGTCTGCGGAGGCATTTGCGGGGATCGCAGCTTGCCAAGAGCTGACAGTTCTTCGTGCCAGTGGTACGGGACTTCGCGCAAGGGACATCGACAAACTGCTGGAATCGATGCGGCAACTGGAAATTCTTCAAATCGACTACACGAACATCCCCAAAGATGACCAAGAACTCGAACGACTACGTGCCAAATACCCCAACACCAAATTCATTCTGCTTGACTGACGTTGGCACAAGGATGATGCTCTGCGCAGGCCGCGGCGCAAGGAATTGGTGCAGGATTGGCAGCGTCGCAGACGAAAGTTGGCGCTTCCCTTCAACTTAATCGCAGCGTTCGATGGCCAGCGCCATTCCCTGTCCGACGCCGATGCACATTGTGCAGAGCGCGCGCTGCAATTTTTTTTCCGCAAGCTGATTCATGGCGGTGATCGCCAGCCGAGCTCCGCTCATCCCCAACGGATGCCCCAGCGCGATCGCTCCACCCCAACGATTGACGCGCTCGTCGTCATCTGCCAGTCCGAGTTGTCTCGTGCAGGCGAGCGACTGCGCCGCGAAGGCTTCGTTAAGTTCGATGACGTCGAAATCGGAAAGTTGCAGATCGATCCGCTGCAAGAGCTTCTGTGTAGCTGGCACCGGGCCAATGCCCATGATCCGCGGCGGCACTCCGGCGACGGCCGCGCCCAGGTAGCGCACCTGCGGTTGCAGATCAAACTTCTTCACGGCCGATTCCGATGCCAGCAACAAGGCCGCGGCTCCGTCATTGATGCCTGACGCGTTGCCGGCAGTCACGGTTCCTGGCGAGCGAAACGGTGTCCGCAACCTGGCAAGTTGTTCAAGTGATGTTGCGCGCGGATGTTCGTCCGTGTCAAAAGTAATTGGATCGCCCTTCCGTTGCGGAATGGAAACCGGCGTGATCTCGCGAGCCAGCAGCCCCGCACTTTGCGCGGCGGCCGCCTTCTCCTGGCTCCACAGAGCGAAACGATCCTGGTCTTCGCGGGAGATGCCATGTTCTTCAGCCAGGTTCTCGGCCGTTTCGGCCATCGAATCCACGCCGTATTGTTGCTCAAGCGCGGGATTCACAAACCGCCAGCCGAGCGTCGTGTCGAAGACTTCCGGCGAGCGCGAGTAGGCGTCAGTGGGCTTGGCCATCACCCAAGGCGCGCGGGACATGCTCTCAACACCCCCTGCGATGATCAGATCCGCCTCACCCTTGGCAATCGTTCGTGCGGCCGTCGCGATGGCGTCTAGCCCGGACGCGCACAGCCGGTTGACCGTCATCCCCGGCACGCTGTCCGGAAGGCCCGCCAGCAGCAGTGCCATGCGGGCAACGTTTCGGTTGTCTTCACCAGCTTGATTGGCACAGCCCAGGATCACGTCGTCCAACCGTGACCAATCCACACCTGCGTTGCGTTCAAGCAAGGCTCGGATTGGCAACGTCGCCAGATCATCCGTACGAATGGACGCCAGGCTTCCGCCGTATCGGCCGATGGGCGTGCGGATGCCATCACAAATGAAGACGTCTGCCATGAAACCAAGCTTGAAGACGGAAGTTCAGGAAACGGAATTTGCCGAGGACGACAACTCTTGCAGGCCTGCGCGGACAACATCGGCCAGATGATCAATCTCGGCTTTGGTCATGACCGTGGACAACACAGCCGAGCACGTATTGACCATCGACACACCGTGATTCAACAGGAACGTTAACAACGCCGCTAGCTTTTTCGATTCCTCCGGCGGAGTGTAACACGTGCGGAAGCAAGTGGGCGGGTCGGGCTTCAAGTGAATTCGGAGCAGTGATCCGTCGCCCGTAACGCAAGCAGCAAAGTCTGCCGCACCGATGGCCTCGCTGATTTTTTGCCTGGCGTAATCGCCCAGAGCATTCAGCTCATCAACGGCAGCTTTGTCAAACAACTGCATGGCCGTATGACCGGCGACGAGCGAAATCGGATTCGCGGAGAAAGTCCCGGCATGGGGATAGCGCAGATCCGTCTGAGTCGGGTCCATGACCGACATCACGTCATCGCGACCTGCCACGGCCCCGACGGGAAAGCCGCCTCCGATCATCTTTCCCAAAGCCGTCAAATCTGGCGTGATGGGATAGCGCTGTTGAGCGCCGGCGTAATAAGTGCGGAAGGTAATGACTTCGTCAAAGACTAACAACGCATCATTTCGACGCGTCCAGTCAAACAGCGCTTGAACGAATTCATCGGCCGCCCAAATGAAACCCACGCGATGCGGTAAGGGATCGACCACAACACAGGCGATTTGACCAGCTTGCTTGTCCAAGATCTCGACCGCTCGTTGCGGATCATTGAACGGCAAAATGACCACGTCATCCAATGTGCCGCGTGGCGTCCCTTTGACCAGCGGGACGCTTGTTGGCGAAGCCGCATCCCCCCAGTTCTCTGGCTTGGGATACTGGCTGACTTCCACGTAGTCGTATGCGCCATGATAAGCGCCTTCGACCTTTGCGATCTTCGGTTTGTCGGTGAACGCCCGAGCGGCCTTGATGGCCGTCATCACCGCTTCCGTGCCGGAATTGATGAAGCGAATCTTCTCAAAGCCAGGCACCCGATTGCAGAGGAACTCGGCGTATGCCACTTCGGCTTCTGTCGCCACCGCGAAGGCCGAGCCCTTTTGCAACTGCTCCGTAACGGCAGCAACGATCGCCGGATGTGCATGCCCATGAATGAGCGAAGCGACGTTATTGGAGAAGTCGATTCGCTCCACACCTTCGATATCGGTGACGCGGCAGCCAGTTCCATGAGCCGCATAGATGGGATGCGGCAAGCGAAAGACCGTGTTGCGGCTGATGCCGCCAGGGAGCACTTTCCTGGCTCGCTCGAAGAGTTGCTCGCTGGCTGTTTGCGTCACGGCTTGGGTGTTTGAATCGGCGTTCATCTTCGCACGACGGGCTCCATTTCTTTCAAAGAGGTGGCAATGTAAGCGCAGAAGGTTCCAACAAGAGAGACGAAGAACGCAAAACGCACAGTTCCATCTTACGTTCGTAGGGAAATCGGTGCGCCGGTCTGTTGCTTGACGTATTCAAACTCAACGCCCGGCGCCAGTTCCGCAACAACAAACCCGCCTGACTCGACATCGACAACAGCCAGGTCCGTATAGATGCGATTCACAACCGCTTTGCCGGTTAACGGGTAAGTGCATTCCTCAACAAGTTTGGGCTCGCCTTCCTTGGTGGTGTGCTGCGTGATGACGTAAATCTGCTTCACGCCAGCGACAAGATCCATCGCTCCGCCGACTGCTGGAATGGCGTCGGGCGCGCCCGTCGACCAATTGGCCAGGTCGCCGTTCTTGGAAACCTGCAGCGCTCCCAGCACGCACAAATCAATATGGCCGCCGCGGATCATGACAAAGCTATCCGCATGATGAAAGAAGGCCGCACCGGGCACTGCCGTCACCATCTTCTTGCCGGCGTTGATAAGTTCGGGATCAGCTTGATCAGGCGTAGGCTCCGGCCCCATGCCCAGCAGTCCGTTCTCTGTGTGGTAGATGACTTCGCGGCCTTCGGGGATGAATTGGGCAACCATCTCGGGGATGCCAATCCCCAGGTTCACATAAGCTCCGTTGGGAATATCAAGCGCAGCGCGTTGCGCCATCTCTTCCCGCGTCCAACCGAAGTCATTGTTGGCAGGCTTGTTCATGGATAGTGCACTCCCGCGGCGACAAGCTCCGACTCGACGACGGGCTGTTCCACCTTCACGATCCGGTTGACAAAGATGCCTGGCGTGACGACGCACTCCGGATCGATCTCGCCGATGTCAACGATCTCTTGAGTCTGCACGATAGTTGTCGCGGCCGCCGTACACATCACAGGGCTGAAGTTGCGGGCGGTCTTGTTGAACAGCAGGTTGGCGTAGCGGTCTGCCGTGCGACATTTGATCAGAGCGAAATCAGCCGAGAGGCCATGTTCCATCACATAGTCCTTGCCGCCAAAGGTCCGCTGCTCCTTGCCTTCGGCCAACGGCGTATTCACCGAGGTCCGGGTGTAGAACGCGGGAATACCGGCTCCTCCGGCGCGAATGCGTTCGGCCAGCGTGCCTTGCGGAACGAGTTCCAACTCAATCTTGCCGGCGCGATACAACTCCGGAAAGACCTTGGAGTTCAGCGAGCGCGGATAAGAGCAGATCATCTTGGCGACTTGCCCGCTGGCGATGAGTGCCGCCAGGCCAACGTGGCCGCTACCGGTGTTGTTGTTGATGACAGTCAGATTCCGCGGCCCCAAATCGATCAGAGCGTGGATCAGCTCGATGGGGCTGCCGGCCTCGCCAAATCCGCCGATCATCACGGTCGCGCCGTCGCGAATATCGGCCACGGCTTCGGCGGTTGTCGCAACAAGCTTGTTGATCATGGCAGGTCGAAGGCGTACCCCAAAAAGAACATGCGACGAGAACGCTCGTCATTCTAGCGAGAACAGTTCATCCGACCAGGAGAGTCTCCGCAGGCACTGGCGATCGACGACCGCCGGCTTATGATCATGGCTGTTCCCGCCAAGTCACGCCTACGCGAACATCGCACCGACCCGTCATGAAAATCCGCCGCATCTTTGCCCATCGCGTTGACCTGCCGCTCAAGGAAGGCAGTTACAAATGGTCCGGCGGCAAGTCCGTCACAGTGTTTGACAGCACGGTCGTTGGCGTTGAAACCGATACAGGCCTCGTCGGTTATGGCGAAGTCTGCCCGCTCGGCCCGTTCTACCTGCCGGCCTATGCGGAAGGAGTCAGAGCGGGCTTGCGCGAACTCGGCCCGCATGTGCTCGGCTTTGATCCCTGCGAACTGGGCAAACTCAACCACCGCATGGACGCCGCCCTCAAAGGACATCCCTACGTCAAATCGGGGATCGACATCGCCTGTTGGGATATCCTAGGGCAAGTGGCAGGGCTCCCGGTTTGCACACTTTTGGGAGGTCGTTACGGTGAGAGCGTCCGTTTGTATCGGGCGATCTCACAGACGCCGCCTGATGAGATGGCCAAGAATGTGGCCGGGTATCGGGACGAAGGCTATACCCGCTTCCAACTCAAAGTTGGCGGTGATCCGGATACCGACATCGAACGGATTCGTGCTGCCCGAGAAGTGCTGCCGGCCGAGCATCGACTGGTTGCCGACGCCAACACCGGCTGGACGCAGCACGAGGCTATGCGCGTGGTCCGCGCCGTCCGCGACTTGGACGTGTACATCGAACAGCCATGCCTGAGCTATGAAGAGTGCCTGGCCATTCGCCGCCACACGGATCACCCTTTCGTGCTGGATGAGAACATTGATTGCCTGGACATGCTGTTGCGGGCAAAAGCCGATCTGGCGATGGACGTGGTCAATCTCAAGATCAGCAAGCTCGGCGGATTGACCAAGGCGGCCCAAGCTCGCGATCTTTGCGTCTCGATGGGCATTGCCATGACAATCGAAGATAGCTGGGGCGGGGATATCACGACTGCTGCCATTGCACATCTGGCGCACAGCACGCCGGAAGAATTCCGTTTCACCAGCACGGACTTCAACAGCTACGTCACGGTGTGCAATGCCGACGGTGCACCGCAACGCGAACAAGGCTTCATGCGGGCGAGTGAAGCCCCCGGCTTGGGCGTGCAACCGAAATTCGACGTGCTGGGCGAACGGCTTGTGGATGTCAGTTGATTGAAGATTTGCGAAGGCGTCCGCCGCTGCCTAAACTCGAACTGCCTGCAATCCAGCAATACAAGCTGCCAACCCAACGACGTGAACGAAGGATGATCGGAATGAAGAAACATCTCGCCTTGGCAGCCGTCTGCTTGCTAACGTTGGGAATTGCGCTCGCCAATCAGGCTGCACTTGCCCAACAAACAACCAGCAGCGATGCCGTTACTGTTGCGGACAATCAAACCGGCGAACGCCCGCCCAACATCATCCTGCTGATGGCTGATGATCTCGGCTATGCCGAACTCGGCTGCTATGGGCAGAAGATCATTCGCACGCCCAACGTTGATCGACTGGCGACCGAAGGGATGAAGTTTACGCAGTTCTATGCTGGCAGCCCTGTGTGCGCGCCTTCGCGTTGTGTGCTGATGACTGGCAAGCATACCGGCCATTCCTGGGTGCGGAATAATCGGGAGATCCAGCCCGAAGGCCAAGAGCCGCTTCCGCCGGAAGAGGTAACAATTGCCGAATTGCTCAAAGCCCAAGGCTATGCCACAGGTGCGATGGGCAAATGGGGGCTCGGTTTCATTGACACTACCGGTGATCCCAACCAGCAAGGCTTTGATCTCTTCTTTGGCTACAACTGCCAGCGTCACGCCCACAATCATTATCCGTCGTACTTGTGGCGAAATCACGAACGCATCGAATACCAAGGCAACACCGGCAAGGACCTGTTGGGCGAAACTTACTCGCAGGACTTGTTCACGGAAGAAGCTCTGCAATTCATCCGTGATAACAAGGATCAGCCGTTCTTCTTGTATATGCCGTTTATCATTCCGCACTTGTCGATTCAGGTGCCGGAGGAATCGCTGGCCGAATACAAAGGCAGGATTCCGGAGCACGAATACGAACATCGCGGCTACTTGCCGCATCCGTATCCGCACGCAGGCTATGCGGCCATGATCACGCATATGGATCGCGACATCGGCAAGGTCATGGATTTGGTTGCCGAGTTGGGTCTCGATGACAATACCATCATCATCTTCACTTCAGATAACGGCCCGACCTATGATCGGCTCGGCGGTTCGGACTCGGACTTCTTTGAGAGCGCGGCTGACTTCCGCGGCTTGAAAGGCAGCACGTACGAAGGCGGCATCCGCGTGCCGATGGTTGCTCGCTGGCCTGGCAAGATTCCCGCTGGCAAGACGAGCGATCATATCTCCGCATCGTGGGACATCCTGCCTACGGTTATGGAGTTTGCTGGCGCTAAGGAGACCGTGCCGGCGGATGTCGACGGCTTAAGCATGGCGCCCACGCTCTTAAATGCTGGCGAGCAAGCTATGCACGAATATCTCTATTGGGAGTTCCCTGCCTACGGCGGCCAGCAAGCCGTGCGGATGGGGAACTGGAAAGCCACGCGGCAGAACATGATCCGTGAAGGCAACATGGAGATCGAACTCTACGATCTCTCGCACGACATTGGCGAAGAGAAGAATGTCGCTGCGGAACACCCTGATGTGATCGCGCGGATGACCGAGATCATGAAAGACGCCCGCGTGCCGGCGGAGAAGTTTCGCTTCCGGCCGCTTGATCGCCCAGGCCAATGATTCGGAGCTAATGACGCTACACGCATGTCGCCGCACCGATGTCTTCGTCTAGCCCACAAACGCAACCGCTTCCCCAACCGCAAGGCGTGATCCTCGTCGATCATGGTTCGCGTCGCGAGGAAAGCAATCAGCAGTTGGAAGAGATGGTCCGTGTGTTTGCCAGCGCGGCGGAGACGGCCGGTAAGTTTGAGATCGTCGAACCGGCCCACATGGAGTTGGCTTCGCCCAGCATTGCTGACGCTTTTGCCAACTGCGTTAAACGCGGTGCAAAGAGCGTGATCGTCTTCCCCTACTTCCTGGCGCCCGGCCGACACTGGCGCGAAGACATCCCTCGCCTGGCGGCCGAAGCCGCGGACGGCTTCCCCGGCATTCCGTTTGTTGTGACCGCGCCGCTGGGCCCTCATCCCGCCATGGCGACGATAATCCACGAGCGGATTTCGGACTGTTTGGCCAGGCAGGTTGATCCGCAACGGCATTGCGAACTCTGTCAGCACGATCCTGGCTGCGTGGCGGAATAGGTGAAGCACGCGAGAAAGGCTGGAAATCGGCGGCCAGAATGCCGATCTATCATCGGAATTACCGCGAGCGGGAGACACGATTTGCCGACTCATGTTCCCCTTTGACAGGCAGGGCCGGAACCCTAAAATGGCCTCTTTCCTGGGTTTCCGTCGCCCTGACAAGCAGGGTTACCGAGCAGGGATTCGCCTCATCAGCGAGAATTCCCTGAACCGTTGGCGGAGATCTGCTGTCCCATCGGATGCCGGTCGCTGTATTAATACGCAGGCGATTGGCCATGACATTCGGGCGCGTAGCTCAGTTGGTTAGAGCGCATCCCTGATAAGGATGAGGTCCCAAGTTCGAATCTTGGCGCGCCCACTCTCTTTTGCCCCATCTCTGGGAACAATCACATGAGGACGAGTTGGTGGCAACAATCCCTCAATCCGGTACGATAGAGGTCCCAAACTGAGCGAGACGCCGCTGGCAACCTCAACGAAATCTCGCAAACCATCACGGGGTGTGGCGCAGCCTGGATAGCGCGTCTGACTGGGGGTCAGAAGGTCGCAGGTTCAAATCCTGTCACCCCGACTTTCTTCACCAACAAGCCCATCGCCTTTTTCGGCTGTGGGCTTTTTGCTATGAATCGCAGGGTTTCTCGCTCTTGTTGGCTGTTTCAAACGGTGTTCAGTTCTTCGCTGTGAGGGGAAGCAACTTTGCTGAAGCCATTTCCTGCGCTCAGCTTCGCTGGATTCAAAAGGTCAGTCGCTGCTGAAACCGCCGGGATTGCTTGCTACACTTGGTGATTGAATTGTAGTGGTGATCTGCAACAAGAGTTATCCCCGATGAAGAATCTGCGCAGCTACACGATCCTTGGAGTCGGCATCTTTGTGTCTCTCATCGGCGTCTACGCCTTGTTTAGCGGTCTCTTTGGAGACGGAAATCTCGGTGGTGCAGGAGCCTTGGTAATTGGCGTAGTTGTCATCGGATTTTGGAAGGCGGGTTGGTTCAAGTGATCGCCCTGCGCCGCCTTAAATAGCCGCACAACACCGCCCTCCCAATCGGCCACGGAGGCGAGAAAAAGTTCAACTGGGCCTCTGAACTTTCAACTACCTCTAACGCAAGCTTATCTTCGTTTCGGTGGTGGGCTTTTTGCTTGGAATCAACGCAAATCTCGTCAGCTTCTCACGGTTCAAACGGCATCGAGTTACCGGACGGATTACGAAGCCACTTTGCTGCAATTCGTTGTCTGTACTCAGCTTCGATTGGCCCAATCAGACTGTCGCCGACGAAAGAGAATTAGTGTACTGTTAGAATTGACCTCAAGATTTTCGTGCGATGCCGGAGAGAACACCTTGATCCAAAGTCCGCTTCTCAAATTGACTCAGGCTATTGTTCTGCCAGCCGCAGTGATACTCTTGGGCTGCAACAGTGACAAACCTGTTGATACGGAACAATTGCTTAAGGAATCGAGCCAGACGTTGAAGGACGTGGACTTCGAATTGGATCGGATCAACTCTGAGACAGACGCAATCTCACCCGTCGAGGACCTCCAAGCCAAAGCGAAACAGCCCAACACCATTTACGCTAAAGACGTGGAAGGCGATCTTGTATATGAGAACCTCCTGGTCCTCAAGTTGTTGAAGGAGGATGATGAGTGGTTTCTTGTTTCCGACCGCCACACTGAGCGGCTGACCATTCCATCAGGAATTGAAGATTCCCGCGAAGTTCCGATGGGACACTATGGGCTCTTCGTGTTGACCGACGATTTTCAAGGTAACATCGGACCCGGTAATGTGAGCGCTTCTCTGGAATTTGGTACGCACGAGAGGTCCAATCATAAGCACCCACTCGCAAGCGTGGGGGATGATATACTCAGTAAGCAGGACTTTGCAGTTGTGGCCTTTAAAGCCAAGCTTGTGCTTTCGAAACCTGACGAGAGTGAGCCTGCCCCACGGTTTTTTCATGGGGCCAATCATGTCGGCGGAATGACAGCAATTAGTGAACGAAAAGCCTTTGTAGATAAACTCCAGCCGGGTGAATCCGGTGAGTTTGACGGGTGGCACTACCTGAAGGTAGAGAAGGCCGATCCAGAGGAATCCAGGTCAGACGAGTAAACTCGTCACGCCTTCATGTTCACGCTGCCATCAGTTTTCGCTCTCGCATCCGGCGACCGAGGCGACAAGAGTTCAACTAGGCCTCTGAACTCTCGACCTCCCCAATCAAGCCCTTCGGCGAGAACGTCAAAGGGCTTTTTCATTTTGCGGGAGAAGGTAAAGCTCTTACCACGCTCATTCAACCAAGTAAGCGACCGCTGCTTCGGGCGAGTCGACGGATTCTCTTCACGACGTAACGTGGTTCAGATCCCGTCGCCAGTCTCTGGCCGGGGAATTCTTCGTCCGCGCAGAGAATCCTGAGGCGATTCGCGCGACCGAACTCGACCCGATTTCACGGAGAAATCAGGAGTTGATTGTCGACCGCCAAGATGCCAGCCCCATATGATTTACTCATTTGTGTTTGATATTCGCCAGCTAGCATCGAGAGACTTATGAAGGTACACGAGTCACCGCCAGATCAGGAACGACTCCAACTCATTGAGGCCGTTGCTGGGGATGCTGCCGAGTTGCTCGAAATCAACCTGACGGCTGACTCCTCCAAGTCCATCATGACAAAGGTGAATGAGGCCGTCGTTGATCTGGTCTTCGAAAGACCAACGCCGATTGCGGAGGATGAGAATCCGCATCTGCTGCTCGGCTCACTTTGGGGATCGCAGATGGCTCGGCAGTTCCAATGGTATTGGGCTGACGTCGTGATCGATGACGAGTTCAAAGAAGTGGCAATGATCTCGCCAAATCAGGAAATGATCATCTTTCCTTTCGGGTTCACAGCCGCATGCATCGATAAGCAGTGCATCTGCACGATTCTGCTGGCGTTCAACATGTTGCTGGAGAACGATCGGATCGGCGAGATCCCCCCAGGCACGTACGAGAACATTATGCTTGGCATTCATCACATCGTGCCGCCCTACACGCTGGAACCAAACGGCTAATGAATCGCCCTTTGGCGCGGTTCGCGGCAATAGATCTCGCAAAGCTGCGACCCACGCTCATACGGATCTGGCTCATTGTCTCGATATCGAGTGTGACACCAATTACGATTGAGTATCCGTGGAGCGCAGCCACCTCGCCGCGGAAGTTGTAACGAACGGCTGTGGATCTAGTGCGATACAGACCTTGAGTCGAGTGAAGTTGTCGAGCGAATTCGCAGCGTGACGAGCGACAAGCATGCGATACCAAGAGTACGAACCGCCGATTGAGCTTGCCCCTTGGATCAAGTTGTTCTGGGTGTTCGAAAGTCGTTCGAGCGATCAAGTTGCCGAGACCGTTGTTGCCGACGGCTATCCAGAGCTGATCGTTCATTTTCGTTCGCCCTTTGCCGAAGTGGATGGCGGCGGACAATTCCACAGGCAGCCTGTCGCAGTTGCTTGTGGGCAGCTCACCAGGCCGCTGGTGCTGCAAAACTCGCTCGATGCCGGCATGATCGGGATTCGATTCCAACCGAGTGGAATGGCCCCATTCCTTTCCACTTCAATGCAAGACCTGACGGATGAGCGAGTTCCTGCCGAAGACCTGTTTGCCGATATCGATCAGTTGATCGAGGGAATCGTAGCATCATCCAACGATGCGCAACGCATCGCCGCATGCAGCCGATACCTGACGCGTTCGCTCGATCTTGATCGTGAGAATCTCTGCGTCCGTCGCGCGGTGGAGACAATCAAACTGACGAGCGGGCGCATTACAGCGGATGCGTTGGCAACGCTCATGGGCAAAAGCCGGCGAAGCGCGCAGTTGGCCTTCCAAAGGGAGGTCGGCACAACACCCAAAATGTTTTGCCGCATCACCCGTTTTCGGCACGTGATCGATGCCGTGTCAGAAGGCGGCCTCTCCGTGAATTGGGTTGAGCTCGCGCTGGACTCCGGATTCTTCGATCAATCGCACCTGATCCGCGATTTCCGTCAATTTGCGGGCACATCTCCAACTTCCTTCCTGGCGGAACAAGAATCATTTGCGCACCTGGTCAATCGGGGCGAGAGCTGAAACAACCACTTGCCGATTGCGCTTTTTTACAAGACATTCGCCTCGAAGAAAGTCAGACTTGCTGGACTGTAACCTGTTTGGCTGACGGCGAACTAGCAGCGTCGCTGCTCTCTTCGTCGATCACAAATCGCAATGAGGAATCAAAATGCTCGCACGCATTTGTTTGGTGACAGCGGTCGTGTTGCTTGTAACCATCGGTACGCCAGCAGCCGCGAACGCGCAGGACGAAGAATTGCGCAAGTTGGACGGCACATGGCTCTTTGTTGAGGACCGCACTGAGGGTCGCGCCGTCGATCAAGGGGGCGCGCCGATGAGCGTCCGGTTCGCGCTGCGTGTCGAGGAAGATGCAGTCGTCTACCCGCGCCCGCGAGGCGATGAACGCATCACGCTTGACGGCTCGGTCATCAAGAAGACAGAGGAAAACGGTTCTGTCGGCCACTACAGCGGGGAGTGGACCAACGGCGGGCTTGAATACACGTTGGAGAGGATGCAGCCCGGCGGTAACGAGGTCGCCTATGTGCTCAAGAGAGTTTTTCGTCCCACGGACGAAGGTCTGCTGGTGTACGTGATCTCCAGCAATTCGACACAGGTGGCACTTTACCGTCATCCGGAAGACATCGCTTTGCCCGAGCCGGCCGAGGCCACTATTGCCGATATGGCGTGGCTGGCCGATGCTTGGACCGGAATGCGGAACACGTCATCGGTTGAGGAGCACTGGAGCCCGCCAAAGGGGGGCGCTATGCTCGCTATCTCGCGCACCGTCAGGGGTGAGCGGATGACTGGATTCGAGTACTTGCGAATCGTCGAGCGCGATGGCGGGCTGGTCTACGTCGCGCAGCCCGGCGGCAATGCCCCAACCGAATTCGTGCTCACCGAGTTGGACAACCAGCGTGCGGTCTTTGTGAACCCGCGCCATGATTATCCGCAGCGCATCGTGTACGAACTCGCGGAAGACGGCACGCTGACCGCATCAATTGGCTTCGCCAAGGGCCGGCTGCAGAGCTTTGAATTCAAGCGCGAGGGAAACTAGAGCCACCGTCGCAGACTCTTCAATGGGCGCACTTTGCGGACGCGATTGCCGAGGGCGAGCATGCGTGTGTTCCGCGCCTGCCGTCTAGAGCACTTTTGAATTGTTGTTCGGACGCAGGCTGGTCTGGACGCTCGCGCGGATGAGGGATGTGGAGTCGGCAAGTGATCGCGCGATGCGCATGCGCGTGATGAATTCGCGCAGACCAGCGATGCAAGCTTTGCGAAAATCGGCTAGCCGAAAAAAAAATTGTGAGATCCCCGCGGCTGGGCGGTTTTCTGGCGCACGCCCAACATATTTCCTAGCGCGCACACCGCAGAATATCGTATGAAATTCGTGTTGTTACAAACCAGCATGAACGCTGTGTTTTGCGGTAGCGCGTCGACCACCTCAATGATTCGCTAAAAACTTGACCGGCGCGTATTCAATGTATACGCGTTAAAGGCTTGCTGTTGGGGGCTTGCTGCGAGTGTGGTCCGGCCAATTGGTGTGGTGGCGTGCGCAGGCACAAGTTGCCATCGATCGACGGCAACGCCTTCATCCTGTGGTCATTGGCGCGAGGATTAGGCCTGCAAGAACTCCATGGCGCTGTGGGGTCCGCCGAGCACGTTTTCTGAATTGACCTCCAGCCATCGTTCAAGCAGCGTTGCATAGATTTGGCGGAAATCCACCGCAGTCTTCAAGTTGCCATTCTCCAATTCCAGCAAGCTGGGGATATCTCCGTACAGTCCCCCTTGCACCTTGCTCCCAAAGACGAAGACCGGACCCGCGGTGCCGTGATCTGTGCCGGCGGAGCCATTTTCCGCCACTCTGCGGCCAAACTCGCTGAAACACATCGTGACAACTCGGTCAGCGAGACCTGTGGCTTGCAGATCTTTCTGGAAGGCCAACAAGGCATCGGACAGCCGTCGCAACAGGCGAGCATGCGTAAACAATTGACCAGCGTGTGTATCGTATCCACCTTGCACGGCGTAATACACGCGGCTTTGCCAACCTGACTTGATCAAGCTCGAGATCAACTTCAAACGTTGAGAGAATTCCGTCTCGGGATACGGAACGTCTGAGTCCTCTGACAGAGCAAGTCCTTGAAGCTGTTCACTTGTTGCGTATGCATCCAAAGTCGATCTCGAAAGAAACTGCTGCAAGTCACCATCACTATCTTGGCCGGTACTTGCTTGCAGTTGCGCGTGCAACTGCATGTCCTTCGCATCGGTGAGCGATGTCGTGATGCACTTTCGACCTGTTAGCGCCAGCGGTTTTGCACGCTGTTCGGTGAACACGGCATCGGAACCGGGCCCCTCTTTGAGTTGGTCGAGTGATCTCCCTAACCAACCGTAATCCAAGACATCGCGCGAATCCGGCCGGCCCGTTTGCCAAACGGACATACTCACGTCATGTGATTGGCTGGGGTTGGGATAGCTGACGCCATTGACAATTGCCAGATTGCCGTCTTGCCACAGTTGCGATAGCCCTTGCATCTGTTGATGCAAGCCGATGGAGTCATCCAGTTTGTGCAGGTTTGCTGTTGGCAGCTGAAGTTGCTGGCGATGCTTTGCATAGCCTTCATCCGCGAAAGGAACAACGGTATTGAGCCCGTCATTTCCGCCGTCCAGTTGAACAACCACGAGGATGGGTTGCTCCTTCTCCGTAGGCGCTGCCCAGGATGTTTTCGCAAGAAACGTGGGAATCGTCGGTGCCAGTCCCACGAGCGAAGCGGCTTGCAAGAAACGCCGACGTGACAAAGACGCTCGCATGACGTGTTCCTCAAATTCTGCGTGGAGATCAGTTGAGTTGGGCCGCTGGAGCACTCAAAAGTTCGATGGCGAGTTCCACAGCTTGTGGTTGAGTAATGTGTGTGGCTGATGTCGTAGTTTGCTGGTTGCTGGATGCAGCAGCGGACTCGCCGGAGATCAAGAGTTCCAAACGCTGGCGCAATACTGCGGCCGACACAGTTGTTTCTTCTGCTTCGGCAACCAACACCCGTGGATCTAAGACGACTGGCGGGACATGGCATTGGCCATGACAAAGAGCATGGATGAAGTTCGCCCTGGCCACCAAAGTACGCGAGTTGATCCAGGCGCGGCCTTCGTCCCAGCCGAAAACGTTGGGCGGCGCGAACAATTCCTGGTCCATTTGCGCGAGGGTATCGGCGAGAATCAATGTGCTGGGAGAGTTCTGCTGCAACCCCAGTCGCCGCACCGTGGCAACAACAAACTCCGCCGGACTGGAAACGCGGGTGCCAATGTTGGCGGCGGAAAAGAAAATCCGTGAGCGAAGAATCACTTCAACTGTCTTGCCGATGTGGAAGTCATTACCGCTGAGAATCTGAGCCAACTCGCCACGTTCCGTGTCGCCAGCAACATTCTCGCCCAGGAATGTTTGACACAATCGCCAGACCAAACGATTTGCCGTTGGTGGACTTCGCAGTAGCAACGCAAGAAGGTCATCACCACTTTCCAGATCTTCCCCCAAGACGTTCTTGGGTCCTGGTTCGTGCTGGTCTTGGTCAATGGTGAATTTGCCGGCGCGATCTGTCGTCCAACCAGTCAGGCACTTCGCCGCTTCGCGAACATCATCTTCGCTGTAATGGCCCTCACCGAGTGTGAACAACTCCATTAACTCGCGCGCGAGGTTCTCATTCGGGCGTCCGCGGCGGTTGCTGTCCGCGTCCAGCCAAACGAGCATCGCCGGATGTTTGAGCACCGCGTGCAACAACTCGCCAAACGCGCCTGGGGCGTGGCGGCGCAACAAGTCGTTCTGGTGCCGCATGAACAAGAGATTTGTGACCTTCTCAACGCTGGTGGCAAAATGGTTGTGCCACATCAGCGTGAGCCGCTCGACCAACGGATCCGCGGTTCGCAGCATTCGAAACATCCACCAGGCTTGCAGCCTTGCCGCGTCGCCCGAAGCCACGGCGGAATCGCTCAACACTTTTGCGGTTGCTTCAAAACGATCCCACGGTTGGGCTGCCACCTCGCCGTTCAGAAAACGATCAACCGATGCTTCCACGCCCTCATCCAGATCGCGCTGCAACTCTTCCCAGGTGCCAGCAAACCCGGCGCGCCGGTACAAATGCACGACCCGCCGCAAATCCCATGGCTGGGACTCATCAGGTTGCCAGGGTGACCAGGGGGAAGACATAGGAGATTCCGTCCTAAAAGAATCGGAAGTGGTGATGCTCTCCGCTAAAGGGATTTCCGCCGCCATAATAGCAGTACAAATATATCGCTGTGCGCCTTCAACCGTCACCAATTGGTTGTTTTGTGTTTCCATCCGACATGTCCTGACGCGGCGTGCGCTTAACCTCAGGCCGCTCATCCTTCGTGACGTCAATTTCGCCCAGGTCGATGGTCTCGCCCGGCTCGGGGACGATCGATTCAATTAAACTCGCAAAGCGGAACGTCTCGTTGTCCTCGCCGGTGGCGTTGATCTTGAAGTCGCCGTCAGGCAGCAAGCCTTCAAAGCGGAAGCGTCCGTCACGGTCAGTGAAGAACTGCTCAAGGCGAATTCCGAAACCTTCATACGGATGGTTGTATTGAATCGTCAACCGCGCTCCGCTGATCG
>CALJLD010000104.1 GCA_937982665.1 uncultured Planctomycetales bacterium | reverse complement strand
CGGGCCTGATTGCGCTGCCTCTTGCTTCGCCCAGTTTGACGAGCAAACTGGGCTACCCATTGGGTGGACGGGTGCGAAGAAGTTGCCGTGATTCAGGGAATCTTTGGCTTCTACTGGTTGCCGGGCGCATCGTCGGATGCGGCTTCCGCAAATCGGACGTCGATTGCCGCGAGCGTTGAACGGACCTGGATCAAGTCTCGTTCCGGCGTGCTATCGATGCGGATGGCATTGGCGCTGCCGTTGATGGATTCCTCAAAAATGGTCTCGCCGCGACGCGTGTCAATCAACAAGTACTCCACGCGATGGTTGAGAGTGCGATTGTTGACGCGGTCCGAGACTCGGCAGGCGAACGTGATGATGGGAACGCCGGTTGGCTGTGTTTTGAGGAACGTAGTTGCGTTGAGGGAGCGTGACCAGGTGGGCGTTTGCTCCTGAGCACCGGGATCTTGCGGCTGTTTGGGAATACCGAACACCACGCCGGTGAGCAAGATTTGATTGATGCCATCAGAAATGGCCGAGCGATACTCGCCGTCTTCACCGTAGTTGGGGCGATAATTTGCGCCTGCGGCAATGACGAAGTCTCCGCCGGTTCGTTGGGCCATGACATGTTGCAAGCTGGCGTTTTCTTCCGGCACGGCTTGTGGAGGAACCCTTCCGGTCGCGTGAACTTGCCCATCGTCAATTCGCAACATGGTGTAGAACCAATCCGGTTCCACAACCACAACGTATTCATCATCAAGCAAGCAGCCTTTGGAGCGACCGTCAAACTCCTTCTCCCAAAGCGTCTCTTCCGAGTTCAGATCAATCCAGCGGAGTTGGACGCCGCCGTTGCCTGGACTCCAAACCAAGGCTTTGGCTTCGTGGACGGTCATCACGTTTTGTTCATACGTCACATTACGAGTTCCACCAGCAACGCCGGTTGTTGCGGAAATGACATTGGCTTTCGTTGAGTTGGTCGGTGCGTGAAGAACGGCATTGCGACCACCATACACGTCCGTTGAGGGACTCACTTTGCCACGTGCCCAAATCCGTTCCCCGGTGAATGGGTCCAGCCCAAGCAAGGCATCCGCGCGAACCGCGCACAGCAATTCGGGGCTGACCAGGTTCATTTTTCCGATGGGCTGGCCATTTGGCCCGTTCATGCGGTACCGATATTCACCCCAACCGGTTGATGTGCCGGAGAAACTGAATCCTCTGTTTGCTGACTGCCACTGTGCCAACTCGAGCGTCCAGAGGACGTCAGCCTCTTGCGACGTGGTTCCGGTGAGCGTGTCAATGGCGACGATTTGCGCGCCTGTGCTGTAAATCAACAGGTGCCCGCGCGACCATGCGCGATGAGCATAGTAAATGGGAACGTTTTGCTGGTTTTGCAAATGCGGAGTTAAACTGCAGACGAACCGTTGCCGACCAAGCTCATCCAATCCAATGAGAATATTGTCCGGATAGGCAAGCCTGAGATTCCAACCCGACAGTACGGAGCCAACGGGACGCTTCCAGTCAACCGAGTATTCGTTCCCGCGCAAGGTTGTCTCGCCAACCTGGTCGGCTGTCATCGCGAGGTTGGGCCAATCGTTTGTGGGATTCAACAAGTCCATTCCGGCAGGCGCTTGATCCGAAAGTTGCTTTGCGATCTGTGCGCCGTTGGCACCGTTCAAGCACTCAAGTGAGGCAAACTCTTCCGCAAGCCGTGCAGCCTGGCCACTGACTAAATCCCAGCGATTGAGTTGTTGATACAGGTGCGCCAAATGTGCCGTCGCCGGCGCGGCCAGCGCTGGGTTCCTTGATTGGGCGAGTTCTTCGAGCAGGACTTCACGCCGCAGGATGACCTCGCTGGATGTCCGCGCGACATCGATGCGCTGCAATGCCATCATCGCCAAACGGTCATACGCAACGTCCTCTCGGTCCGGCAGGTAGTGCACCAATCTCGCCAGAAGGGAGATGGCTTGCTGCGGAGATTGTTCTTGCAACTGCCTGGCTTCAGATCGCAAGCCCGATACGAGCGCTTGCATCTCGGCCAGTTGTTCGGCTTCCGCTTGATCTTGAATCTCTTGCAGTCGCCAGGCAATGAACGCGTCACGACTCATGCGCACGTCCGAATTCGCATCGATCAAGTTTAGCCGCTGCGGCCAGACCGGCGCAACGTCGACAGACTCGGTGGGAATGCGTATGCCAGTGCGGGGGACTTGCATATAGACGCCGAAGGCATTCACCCCTTCTCCACGCGCTTCCAGACCTTGTGCGATCGCCAATAAGAACTGGCCTCGCTGATCATCGTTGACGATCAGGTCTTCAATGCGGGCGCGTCGCGGCGAGAACTTCTCGCTGTCTTCACGCAGGCCACGCAGATAGGCCTCGAACAACAATTCACGCGTTTGCGGTTTGGCATCCGCGGCAAGGCTGGCTTCCAAGTCAGTAATAGCCGCATCAAGATTGCCTTCCAGCAGGCGAACTTCCGCACGTGTCGCATAGTCGGCTGCCGTCAGCGTCTCGGCCGCATCCAGGTTTTGCTGTTTGACGAAATCCAGCCGCGGAAACCGCTCCAGCCCAAACGGCGTTTGCGAGATAATCCCGTCTTGCGCAACAAGCAGGTTGCCAGGTCGAGCGTCTCGGCGTGCCAACAACGTCTCCGAGATCTCTCCGGAACTCGTATCAACAGCGATGATGGACTCGCCTGCGAGCGGTTGATAGTAGTGGCCTTCGCCAAAGTAACCCAAGCCAGAGGGCAGTTTTGCTTCCGGTAATGGACACGCCCAGGCTTCGCCACCATCAGCAAGCGAAATGCCTTTGATCGATTTTGTCCCGACGACGATGGCTTGCGAGGATTCTACGCCGGCCACAAACACGCCATCTTCGCGAGGTGTTGTCCACAACAATTCGCCGTCGGACAATCGCAAACAATGCAGCTCGTTGGAATCCGCAGGCGAAACAACCAGTAAGTCGCCAACAATGCGAGGCACGCAGATTCGCCAGCGTTCCTCCGCACCGTTCTCCGCAACCTGGTTGCCATTGATGCGAAGGATTAGTCTTTGCGAATCCGACTGCGGTTCTTTGGTTGCATAGGAATACCCCCACAGCAATTGCCGCGATGCGCGATCAAAAGCCACGATTGCGCCAGCGGACGTTGGGCAAACGACAATTGTGCCCTGGGCGGCAAGCGACGCGCCAGCCATATGGCGGAAGCTTTCAAACTGAGTTTGGCTGGGCGACAACACATACTGTGAGTACAGCACACTTCCATCATTTGCGTTCACCGCAAACAGGCGGATCTCTCCGTTCTCAATTTCTCCCAGTAAGAAGAGGGTATCGCCCTGTACCAGCGGCGGTCCCAGGAATTGTGTGCCGGCGTTTTCGCCCAATCGTGTATCGCTTCCTCCTAATTGCCAGGCAAGCTTTCCTTCCGCCGAGATATCGTAGGCGGAAAGCTGGTTGCTCTCTTGGCCGCCCATTCGTTTGCTGACGGTCTTGTTCCATGTGTTGCCGCCAACAACTCCGGGTGATTCATCGATCCCCCACGACTGCTCGACGGCAAACACGTAGTTTCCGTCAGTGGCCAACTGACCGCTGATGCCATCAAACCAAAGCCGGTCCCGCAGCGTGGCGACTCCGTATTCCTGTTGAGGAGGCACCAGGACGTCGGGCACTTGAAAATCGGTCTTCCAAAGCAACTCGCCTGATGCCGCGTCCAACGAACGAATCTCGTTGTTCAGCCCTCGGGCGATGACCTGCCCGTCGATCAGGAGCGGGAAGAAGCCAGAAACCAGGGGTAACCCTCGGTCCTGGACTTCGGCTGTTCCGGAGAGCAAAGATCTGCGCAGCTTTGGTGCGGCAACCACAGTGTTCCGCCAAGTGGGGTTCCCCAGAGGTAATGACGCCCGCGGCAAGGAATTATGATCCGCGCTGCCGCCAAACATCGGCCAGCGATAGACGCTCATGTCACGGGGCGGGCGCGTCATGACAGGCGCGCGCATCGCCGCGATGATGTCCGCCATGGGCAGCTTGTTGCCATTCCATGGCCAAACAACAGACTCAAGCCGTTGGATGATTGTGGGAGTGATCTTGGCGAGCGAAGTGGAATCGCCAAGCGCTGAGTAGCAATGGGAAAGGTTGAGCGAAAGTCCCGGCTCCAGCTGTGCGACAGCTCCCGGACTACCCAACAACTCTTGGAACAGCATCGCTGCTCCGCGAAACTCGCCGTGGTCCATGTCTCGCAAGGCGGCCAGATAAGTGGCTTGATTGCCAGCGACCGTGTAGGGATATGTCCGAGCGATATCTTGCAGGGCTTGAAAGTTCCCCTCGGCCACGGCCGCGTCAACTTTGCGTTGTGCCTGGGGCCCGTAGAGTTGTTCGTAGACTTCACGGCCTTCTTCCGGCAGTTTGGCCAATAAGGATTTGGCCTCGAACTTCATGCTGCGAAAGACGGTCACGCTGGGGTCTGGGCGGAAGAAATAGTCTTCCTGCATTTCCAACAAGTGAGCCAATCCTTGCACGCCGTCACTGAAGCGACCTTCCTCGAGCGCGTCGACGGAGAGCCGTAAGACGCGAAGTTTGCCACGATCCGGCGGCGCGAAAGGCCCTGCAGGTTTGTCCTCTTGTTCCTCACCTTGCTGAGCGTTGCGGACTGCTCGGGGAATGGCCTGAATGGCGCCGGCGATGACTTTTTGAGCCGCAGGCTTTGGTTTTTCTTTCGCTTCTTGAGCTTTCTTTGGCGGCTCCTGCTGTCCGCGGGCCGCGGAAGTGACCAGACTTGTTACGCACAACATGAGTAGAACCAAACCCACCGCGCATGCGGCCGCCCCAACTTGCGGAATGTCCTGGCATCTCGCTTGCGCAGGTTTGCGGAAGGAATTCATCACACGCCTTTGGGTTGTGTTCTGTGTCTTCATTGCCCCGCCTGCCTGGCGTTGATTTTAATGGGTGCAGCTTGCAGCGGCTTCTTGTCGTCTTTCTCAACATTGCTGGGCTTCGGCGGCGGTTCTGGAGGCACGCCGGTCTTGCGAAACTCCTCCCAGGCATCGCGCGACTTTTGCCGATGTTCGTCATCGACAAAGCTCATTGTGTATTGCTGGTAGATTGTGCTGGACGACGCGGACAAGATGTCAAAGTGATAACGCTGCGGTTCCTGACGCAGCAGGTGTAAACACATCACCAAGGCCACATCACCAGCATACGTTTGCCGGCGTTCATTGCCGGACGTATACGTATGGCAGACGCGTTTGTCTGGAATATGCGGCAGCAAGATCTCCACATCCTCCGGCTTGCCAAACCGGCCAACGGTGATTGCCGCGTATGTGATGACGTTCGCGTCCAGTTTGGCTGTGCCTTCTTCCGCTTGCTTGAGCAGGTCAACCGCGACAGGCAAAATCCCCTGAATGCCGTAATTCAACGCCAGCGGCAACAGCGTTCTCGCCTGCGTGCCGGCGTCAGCATTCTCCGAGGCCAACTGCTTCGCGACATATTTGGACAGCAGCAGCATCAAGATCTCGCGCTGCGGAGTGGACGACATCTTGGTCCGCAGATCCGAATAATTGATCAGCTGCGTAATGCGTTGAACAACCAGGCGATCGCGCTTGGTATCCAACGTCGTCAAGAAGAAGAAACTCGCCAACGAAAAGCTTGAAATGGGCTGATTGATGACGCCCCTTTGGCGTTGATTAAACGAGCTTTCTTCCAGCACTTCCGTTCGCGTGCTCAGCAAGCTCGTCAGGTCTTCGCGCCGACGTTCAGCAGCCAACATGAGTTCTGGCTCCGCTTCATGCATGCCGAGAAAAAACTCACGAGTCATCTGGGTGTCGCCCACCAGTTGCTGAAAATTCTTCCAGCCGAAAGGAGCCACATCGCCGGGGTCTTCCGCTTCCAGAAATGCAGCCCGACGCTGCAAGACAATTCGCGTTTGAATTGCCGAAAGGATGCGTTGACTTCGCAGTGCGACTTCCAGGTCCGGACTTTCGACAGACTGTTGAAGATGCGGAATCGCGCCCTGTCCTGCTGCCAACAACGAGAGCGAGGCTTGTTCTCGTTGCGAATAACTTGTCGAACTCAGTTGTTCAATCCAGGCAAGAACCTCGTCCGCTGATGGCGGCGCGACAAGCGGATGCTCATCATCCGCGGCCTTTGCGGAGCCTGCCAAGAACCCTAAGCAGATGACACTCGTCGCGAGAGCCATCAACAAGACGCGCGATAGCACAGATTGCATTGTCCGTTGGCTTCCGGTGGTCATACGAAGTTTCCGTTCTTGAGAAACGGTTGCCTGCAAGCTGTTGACTGGCCGCCTTCATTATTCCCACTTCCGCGGTGACGACGGAAACCGCGAGCGGCCAACGACTTAGTATATCAGAAGTCTCCGCCAAAATCAGATTTCAGCGAGTCTCAGGCATGCCCTAAGCCGTGGCATTTCAAGTGTGCCAGCAACGGCATCGCCCAGGCGATAGCGATCTAGGCCCAAATGGGCCGTTTTGCTAACTTTGCCACCGGAATTCCCGCTGCGCGCAAGGAATCGCGCGCTGCAAACGCTTTCACCCGCGTCGAAAGCGTCTCATCATCAGGCCCAGCGCAAGACAAGGATGTCATGATGTCGCGCCGCATGATTCTTGTTGGAATCGTTTTTGTTTTTGTTGCCGTGTCGCTCGTTGTCGCCACTTGGGGATTGGCGAGCGGACCTGCCAACCAGCAGCAGCAACGCCAGGCATCGCCGGGTGCAGACTCAGGCGAAGCTCAATGGATTTGGGCTAACGGTTCTCAGCTGCGTTCTACGGAACCTGGCACTCGATACTTCCGCCGCATCTTTGGACTCCGGCGTCCGGTGGAAGGCACTATCGAGATCGCTTGCCAGGACTCATACGAACTGTACATCAACGGACGCTTTGTGGGCGAAGGCGACAACTGGCGCGTGCTCGACAAGTACGACATCGCCGAGTTTCTTGTCGATGGACGTAACACCGTGGCCGTGAAGACCACCGCTGAAAGCACGACAGCTGGTCTGGTCGCACGAGTGATTGTTCGCGGTGCGGGTGGTCCATATGTCGCGTTCTCGACAGACGACACATGGATGAGCTCTTCATCAGCCAGCGCTGAGTGGGCCTGGCCAGAATATGACACTTCCTCGTGGAAGCCAGCGGCGACCTTTGGCGAGTTCGGCCGGACGGCACCCTGGAACAACATCGTTCGCGCGGCCGATGGCGGCTCCGGAGGGCGGTTCACCGTACCGGCTGGCTTTAACGTTGATCGCGTTGCCTCGCCTGACGATACCGGTTCGCTCACGGCGATTACGTTTGACGAACACGGACACATCATCGCAGCCCAAGAAGGCGGACCCTTGATTCGCCTGTTGGACGAAAACGGCGATGGCATGCCGGAATCGATGATGGAGATTTCCGACCAGATCAAGAACTGCCAGGGTGTGCTCTCCGTCAACGGTGTGGTCTATGCCACTGGCGAAGGTAGCAACGGCGCAGGCGTTTACAGCCTGACAGACACAAACGGTGATCTCTATGCCGACCAAGTTCAACAACTGATGAAGTTCTCCGAGCCGATGGGCGAACACGGCGCACACGCGCTGCAGTTTGGTCCTGACGGTTGGATCTATGTGATGATCGGCAATCACTCGCAGTTGGCCGACGAACTCGCGCGAACAAGCCCTTACCAAAAGTTCTACGAAGGCGACTTGGTGCAGCCCCGTCACGAAGATGCCGGCGGACACGCTGTAGGCATCAAAGCTCCAGGCGGCGTGATCGTTCGCATGAGCTTGGATGGGCAGACCAAGGAACTGTTTGCTGGTGGCTTTCGCAATCCGTATGACTTTGCCTTCAATCCCACTGGCGAACTCTTCACCTATGAATCCGACATGGAATGGGATGAAGGGCTGCCTTGGTATCGACCGACACGTGTTCTCCACGTTCCGCCCGGCGGCGAGTTCGGCTGGCGGAGCGGTTGGGCAAAGTGGCCGGAATATTACTTGGACAATCTGCCGTCGATCGTGCAAACGGGTCGCGGCTCGCCGACAGGCGTTGAGTTCTACGATCACACTCAATTTCCGGAAGAGTATCGCGGCGCATTGTTCGGCTGCGATTGGACGCGTGGCCGAATTGTCGTCGTGAAAATGAATCGTGACGGAGCATCTTTCGCCGGGCAGGCGGAGACCTTCATTGAAGGCAAACCGCTCAACGTGACGGATATCGCTGTCGGTCCCACCGGCGCGCTCTACTTCTGCACAGGCGGACGTCGAACCGAAGGCGGCGTGTACCGCATCAGCACGGCCGACACGGCAAACACTCAAAGAGATAGCGGGATCTTCCGCGCGCTGCGGCAGCCCCAGTTCTATAGCTCGTTCGCGCGAGAGAACATCGCCCTGATCCAGCAAGAGATGGGCGACACTTGGAATGAAGAACTCGCGAAGGTCGCGTTTGACACAACAGCGGCAACGCAAGATCGAACTCGTGCGATTGAGTTCATGTACTTGTATGGGCCAAGACCTGAGCGCGATGACTTGCTGATCTTATCGCAAGACACACAACCTCGAGTTCGCGCGGCGGCAACGCGGTTGCTGGGCTTGCTCAGTGCTGCGGATGTCGAAACCGAATTGAGCAATCTGCTGGGGGATGATGACGCGCTCGTTCGCGCGGCCGCGTGTGAAGCCCTGCGCAGACGCAACATCACCTCGATACCGGCTGGGGAAATTGTCACCCTGCTTGGCGACGACGACCGCTACGTTCGCGCGGCAGCCTTCCGCCTGATCCAGATTATGCCGGTGGATGAATGGCAATCGCTGGTGCTGGATTCCGAATCTCCCGCGATCTTCAATCATGGATCGGTTGCTCTGCTGACCGCGGCTCCTGGCAAGCAAACTTCGCTCTCTGTAGTCAAGTCTGCGGAGCGAGTAATGGGCGGATTTGTTAACGACCGTGACTTTGTCGATCTGCTCCGTGTGATGCAACTTGCCTTGCTGCATGGTCAGTTGACTACTGTCGATGTCCCGCAACTTGTGACACTGTTGGCGCGAGAGTATCCGGCCTATACGAAAACCAACCCCATCGGTGGTCGTCGCATCAATCGCGAGCTTGTCCGCTTGCTCGCACATCTGGATGCGACCGATACCATCGGCCGAATGATCGAGCAGATCGAATCGGACGAGGCGATCGAGGAGCGGCTGCACACGGCAGCCTACCTGTCGACAATGAAGAGCGGTTGGTCAACAGACCAGAAAGTCCGGCTCCTGGCGTTCCTGGAAACAGCGCGCACGATCGAAGGCGGTTACAGCCTGAGCCGCTATGTGGAAAACTTCGCCATGGACTTTGGCGCAGGTTTTACTGAAACCGAACAGTCAGTGATCTTGGAGTACGCGGTTCAGATGCCCACAGCCGCGCTAGGTGTTTTGGCGAAACTGCCAGAGAAGCCGTCGGCGGAAATCCTGGAACTGCTCCGCCGCGCGGATCAGCAACTGGACGGTGTGGACAGCGAACCAGCCAGACGATTGCAAACAGGCATCGTCGCAGTTTTCGGCCGCTCCGCCGATGCAGAATCGATGCAGTACCTGCGCGATGTCTTCGAGCGTTCACCGGAACGCCGCATGACTGTTTCGATGGGCCTGGCACAAAAGCCAGATCGCAACAACTGGCCATACGTGATGAGGGCATTGCCAACCTTGGAAGGCCCCGCCGCGGTGGAAGTGCTCAACAAGATTCTGGAATCGAATCTCAAACCGGATAAGCCGGAGTCTGCCCGCCAAGTGGTGATCCTGGGGCTCAAGTTGGGGAACTCCGGCGGAACATCCGCCGTGAAGGTTCTGGAGAAGTGGTTCCAACGCCAACTCCCCAGCGAGAACGCAAGTTGGCAAGAGGCGCTTCCCGCATGGCAACAATGGTTTGCGGTGAACTTTCCGGATCTTCCTCCGGCAACCTTGCCTCGCTCTTCCGGAGTCAGTCGTTGGAGTTACAACGAACTTCTCACCAAGATCACCGATGGTGAACTTGTCGGCAACGCTCACAACGGCGCGCAAGCGTTCTCAAAGGCCCAATGCGCCAAGTGCCACCGCTTTGGCAACATCGGCGAAGTCGTCGGCCCGGACCTGACGACGATTGCTCAGCGCTTCCAAAAGAAAGAAGTGCTGGAGAGCATCATCTATCCGTCGCACGTGATCTCGGATCAATACGTCACGCGAACGATAATCCTGAACGATGGCCGACAGCTCAGCGGCATCGTCGGCTCCGCAGGGCCCGGCATGTATCAGGTTCTTCAATCCAATGGGCAAAAAGTTCGCGTGCAACAAAGCAATGTTGAGGAGATGGTCACTTCACCGATCTCCACGATGCCTGAAGGCTTACTGAATGATCTCTCCATGCAAGAGATTGCGGACATGTTTGCATATATGTTCGCGGAGCGTAGTGACATCGCCACGCGTCCCTCAGGCAGCCGGAACTAACCATTGGCCATTGATGCATTCGCGAAAGCTGTGTCCTTGCCATGCTCGAACTCGCCGACATCCTACGCTTTGGCGGGATTGTGTTGATCGTCTTTTTCCTGTTTCGCATGCAGGCAAGACGAGAACAACGCCGTCGACAACGGGAGCGAAAAGAGGCATCAACCTCGCCAAGAACGTCTTCGCAAGGACCGCTGGCACAAAGATCACAGACCACTGGCAACCTCGCGCACAATTCGCGCGGAGTGGAACAAATGGAGTTGGAGTTGCAAACAACGGCGCGGGACATCTTGGCGGAAATTCAGACCAAAACGGCCATCCTGCAACAGTTGATCATCGACGCCACGGCAGCTACGGACCGCTTGGAAAGCCTGCTGCGTGAACAGCGGAGCGCAGAAAAAAGCAGCGCGGCATAACGTTGAAGCAAGTTCGCCGCGCGACGCAACTTTGGTTGCGAGTGTTGGATTTCATACTTGGACGGCGTGCTCACCCCCACGGCAAGCGCACGAGCAACGCATTGTCGCGAGTGTCGCGCCCGCCAAGCGAGAAAATTACCAATTGCCCCAACGGCAATCGCTTGCAGCCTTCTGCAAAGACCGAAGGGGAGACCTTGGCCGGAATGCCGGAAATTCCTGTTTTTCCGCACCTCAGCTCGGTAAAATCTAGGTGGGTTTTTGCATCAGGGGTCCCTTCAATATCCGAGAAAGGGAGGGGACAATATGACATCCTCGTTTGAATCCGCTCGCTCAACCCAACCCGGGGCGTTACCAGAGTCCGGGACATTGCCAGAGTCTCGACGCATTCCAGGCGCCGACGCGCGTCACCAGCCATTGGACGATATCGACCAAGCTTCGGGATTTCATTCCACGCTTCGATACCGAATGCGGTTCACCAAAGCGGTCCGCAACATCTGTGACCTGGTGAATGAAGACACCAATGGCGAAGAAACAGGGATGTCTTTGCATCTCAAGTTTCCCAGCGACGCCGAACTCAGCGTAACAGGCCCTTTGCGGTTGCCAATCTATGTTGTCAACCAGCGGCGCGAATCGTTCAAAGCGATGGAGTTCCATCGTCGCTCGGCCGGAAATTGCTACTTGCGGATAGATACGCGAGACGCCGGGACGTTCGTCTTTGACTTCCGGTCCACAAGCGATCGGTCGGCTGTCCGCGAGTTGGGCTATCCGTTGGCGGCCTTCCGCGGCGAGATCGAGTTCGAAAACGGGATCACGCTCGCGGCGTTGAAGACATCCAACACACTGCAGCGGTTATTGGAAATCGCGTCGGTCAACTTTGTGGAGAGCACGGCGCTCACATTGGATGAAGCCGGGATGAACCGCTTCTTGGCGATCTCCGAAAAGGTCGCCCCGCTCGAAGAAGAAATCGAGCGAATGGAAGCCGAGGTCCAAATCCTGGAAGAGGACATTCGCAAGCGCGCCGCGCGCGAGCGCAAGCTCGAAGGCGAAGTCGCCAAGTCCTTCGGCTCAAAAGGCAGCTTCCGTCGCGGACTGGGAAAAGTGCTCAACCGAGAATTTCGGGATGACCTCGCCGCGCGACAACACGCCTTGAAGAAGTCTCAGGAAGAACTGGCATCCTGCCGCGGCGAACACTTCTATCTCAAGACCGAGTTGGAGTCCAAGCGGCAAGAATACGCTGAACTGGCCGATGAATCGGAACGGCTGCGCGACATGTTCCGCAGGGCGTACAGCAACTTCCTGCAAGGCACCATCTTCCGCTTTGTGAAAACGGACGCCTCCCGCGAACAGGAAGAGTTCGCCAAGCACACCGTTCTGGCGGAATATCAATCCATTGACATGCCGCACTTCGATCAGCTCTTGCAGATGGAGCTCATTCGCAAGTACATGGTCATGGACAACAAGGTCTTCATTCAGCGGCGTGACGAAACGCTCGAATTGACGCGCAAAGGTGATTGGGAAGTGTTCGTCAACTACAACGGCGAAGGCGACAAATTCTACATCTCCAACCACCTTGTTTACGACTTGATCGAGGACTACCTGGACATTGACCGCCAGGAAGAGATGCGCTTCAAGATTGGACATGACGCCTGCCAAAGCGTGACGGGCAATGTCGAGGAACGCGTATTCCGTTCCGCGCCGGATGTCGCAGCCTCGGTAGAGATCTTGGGTGACGACTAGCGTTCACCACTTGACTTCGGGTGCCACTGCTGGCTTGTCCAGCAGTGCTCAGCCGTTCGGTCATTGCGAAGCCAAATCTATAGTTGTCGCAGCACTAGCGGCATGCGCTATTTAGACATTTATTACCGTTAGGAATCCCGCCAGCGGTGTCGATTCGCGCGACATGCACGCGTGAGCCACTTCAGCTTTGCTATAGTTGAAGTGGAAAGCGGAACGGCAATTCAACGCCCAAAGTTTCGGGTCCTCGCGAACGTACCTTCGTTGGCGGCGCAGCGGTCGATATCAGTGCGGCAATCACACGGCGGAACCGTTTGCTGGCGGAACTTTGCCCGCGGCAGGATATTTGCACACGCTGCAAGAGTCCGCTGAGATTCAAAGACAAGACCATACACCCCAGAGGTCATACCCATGCGTCGTAAGTCCCTGCACGCCACTTCGGCTCTGGTCGCCTTCTGCCTGATGATCCAATTCATCGCTGTTTCTCCGGCTCAGGCAGCCAACGGGGCCATCGCGGCGGAACTTCAAACCGCAAGCCAGCAAACGCCGGATTATGAAACCGTGGTCAGCAACGGCGTTGAGTTTCTGCTCTCGCAACAGGCGGAAGATGGATCATGGAGCGCGCAGATTGGGCCAGCCATCACGGCGCTGGCAACCACGGCGTTGATTCACAACGGACGCACGCTCAGAGACCCGGCCGTCGCCAAAGGCCTCGCCTATCTGGAATCTCACGTGCAACCGGACGGCGGCATCTACAAGCCTGGCTCTCGATTGCAAACCTACGAAACCTGCGCGTCATTGATGTGCTTCGCCGCTGCCAATGAGAACGGGAAATATGATCAAGTCATTGCCGACGCCGCCAAACACACCCGCGGATTGCAAGTGGGCGTGGAAGATGGCGACGAATCCGATTTCAGCTACGGCGGGGCAGGCTACGGTCCTGGCTCGCGACCGGACCTTTCCAATACTCACTTCTTTGTCGAAGCCCTCAGGGCATCCGGCGCTGACGAAAACGACGCGGCTATCCAAAACGCTTTGAAGTTCGTCTCGCGCTGTCAGAACCTCGAGTCCGAACACAACACAACTCCATTCTCCGCGAAAGTAAATGACGGCGGATCTTATTACACGCCGTCGGCCGGTGGCGGTAGCGCCGCGGACGAGACGCCCAACGGAGGGCTCCGCAGCTATGCGTCGATGACTTACGCCGGACTCAAGAGCATGATCTTTGCCGGCGTGGACGAGGACGACCAACGCGTTCAAGCCGCCAAGACCTGGATTCAAAAGCACTACTCGCTGGAAGAGAATCCCGGCATGGGCGCGGCCGGTTTGTATTACTACTACCAACTGTTCTCCAAAACACTCTCCGCTTTGGGAGAAGATTCCTTTGAAGCGGCCGATGGCGAGACACACAATTGGAAGACGGACCTTCTAGTGGAGCTCGCAAGTCGCCAGCAAGAAAACGGTGGCTGGGTCAATCAAGAGAGCGACCGCTGGATGGAAGGCAGTCCCACGTTGGCCACATGTTTCGCCCTGTTGGCTTTAGCGGACTGCAAACCGGCCGAGTAGCGCGCTTCGGCATCGTGCAAAGCGGGACGTGTCTATGAGATTCCATCGACGGCATCGTTCTTCGCAAACTTGTTACCAAATCATGCCGCGGCGGGGATTCGCCCGCTTGATCTCCAGATAAGTTTCGCGCTGAGCTTCGCTCAAGGCGTCTGCTTCGATCCGCTTCTCAAGGCTGAAAAACGCCCCAGACAAGCGTTCAGTGCTGCGGGGAAACTCTTGCACGGATTCCAACGCCCAATTGGTGATCTGTCCTTGTTGCTCCGCCGATAAGTTCAGCGGCTCCATCAGTTGCTCCACCTTGAGTGAGACAACGTGGGCATGCCATCGGTCCGCGCTCTCATCAGACATCGCTTCCAGAATCGCTTCGCGATGATCAACCAGGACCGCGCGACGTGCTTCCAGAGCCGGCCGCAGACGCACCTCGTAACTGTCGCGTAATGCCTCGTCACCGCTGGCCTCGGCTTCGGCCAACTTCTTTTGGTTCTTCTCAACCTCGTCGCCACGCTTCTCAAACCAGTCCGTGTAATCCTTGTTTCGGGCTTTGAAAGCCTCCTCAATGGCCGGTCTTTCGGACTCGCCGAGCTCGACAATCGCGTCAAAGTCTTCCAGCGAAAACCCTGGGTCAAGCAGGGGGCTGGAGAACTCAATCGCCTCGAACGTTGGCTTGGACTCGCCGCATCCCACCGTCAGGGCCAGCACACAACCAAACATCAACCAACGATATTTTGCAAAAAGTCCAGACACGGGCGAAGTCTGCGCAAAAAATGATAAGGAACTCAGCGGGCGGAAAATGCAGCCAATTCGGCCAGCCATTGATCACAGTATACATCAGGACTTATCTAATACGGGCCGAAGCGAGCCTTGGTTGCGGCGCGATGATGCGGCCATGGAGAACAATCACCGAGAAGTGGCGCAGAAGCTTAGGTGCAAAAGCCGAAGGCTTGCCCTCAGGCCGGAGGTGACAGCCGTCATCAGGCAAGCCTTCTGAGCACAGCGGCTTAAGTCAATCCGCAGGGAAGTTTGTTCGTCTGCGGAATGCTCCAGATTGTAAAGATACGCCGGGCGGGATCAATCAAAGGATTGGAATATTTGGGAGAATTGCGTTGCCTTTGCCGCTGATGGTGAACCTCAGAGTTAATCACGTCACGCTGGAGCTTCACAATTGGCAAGCCATCGGCAGGAAATTCATTTGGGTAAATAGCAAAGTCCTGGCGACTGCTTAGAATGACTCGTCCGCTTAGGAACAAAGCCCTGCACCGCCCAATTCACACAACCTCTTGCCGGACAGTGATTTGCCGTCCTCGGATTTGCAACTCGAAGGGAAGCGCGTCGCGTTCATTGGTCGCTTGGCGTCAATGAACCACAAGGATGCCGCCGCGGTGATTTCGCGGTACGGCGCTATCTGCGTCACCCAAGATTCCGCTCCCATTGATCTGGTTGTGATTGGCGAGGAAGGCATTCCCATGGGTTCTTGGGAAGACACGTCGTCTGCCCTGTTGAGCGAACAATCTTTGGCTGGTGTTGCCGCCGGCGACGTGCAACTGCTTTCGGAAGCCGAGTTTTGGCAGCGACTGGGTTTGACCCAGACCGAAACAGAATCCGGCGAGTCGCGACTGTTCACAGCTCGCATGTTGGCCGAACTGCTGGACGTTGCGGTGGATATCATTCGTCGCTGGCAGCGCCGTGGCTTGATTCGTCCCGTCAAGGAAATCCGCCGCCTGGCCTACTTCGACTTTCGCGAAGTTGCCGCCGCAAGACAGTTGGCTTCGTTGGTCAGCCAAGGTGTGTCACCAACAAAGATTGAGCGCCAGCTTCGCGCTCTTTCCCAGCATGTTCCCGGTGTGGACCGGCCGCTGGCCCAACTGGCCGTGCTTGTGGAAGGCCGCAGCCTGCTGTTGCGGTCCGGCGAGGGCCTGGTCGATGCCGCAGGGCAGCGCCGCTTTGACTTCGCTCACGAAGACGCGGAGCAGGCTCCCTCAATTGCATTGCCAACCACGTCCGAGAGCGAGCCCGAAACTCCTCAATCTTTGGCCGACCAATACCTGGCCTCAGCGGAGCAACTGGAAGACGAAGGCGACCTCCGCGGCGCGGCCGAATCGTACCGCGCGGCTTTGGCTGCTGGCGGACCTCAAGCGGAAGTCAACTTCGCCCTGGCCGAGTTGCTCTACCGGTTGGGCGATGTGAACGCCGCCCGGGAACGGTACTACGTCACCTTGGAGCTTGACGAAGACTACGTGGAAGCCAGGGCGAACCTCGGCTGCGTGTTGCTGGAGGCAGGTCAAACGGAACTGGCCATCGCCGCGTTCCAGGGCGCGCTCGCCAGCCATCCGGAATACCCTGACGCCCACTATCACCTGGCACGCACGCTGGACGAACTGAACGAAAGCGACGCAGCCGCGCAACATTGGCAAGAGTTCTTGCGACAAGCCCCCGCCAGCCCTTGGGCGGACGAAGCCCGCCAACGTTTGGGTGAAGAGCGCCTGGCGACTTGAGCGTTGGCGACAACTCGCGGCGACGGATTCCCAACGGTGATTGAGTCGCCGTAATAGACCCGGGACAATCTCGGTTCTTATGACTCCCAGGCACTTATCAGCACCAAGACAAAGGCTTGCAATGGACCATTCCGAGAAGCAATCCGCTTCGTCCAAAAGTTTGCTTACGTCTGATCTTTCCAACTTCATTCACAAGCAAAGACTCGCAATCGTCGTTTTTGGCAGCGTGGGCCTGGTCTCCTTTTTCTTGCCTTGGGTGCAATTGGTTGGGTGGCCTTTTCCCCCCGAGCGTGACGACACAATCACGGGCTTTCAGTATTTCGGTGCAACTCGGCTTGGCTTCATGGTTGCGGCGTTGTTCGGCTCGCTCGTCTACTTCGCCATCTTCGATGGCAATCGGCTGACGCCAATCATCGGTCCGAAACGGATATTTGCGACGATTGCGACTGCCGCGGTCGCGGCGTTTGGTCTCTACTTCATCTCTGCACTTGTAGTCATGAAGTACACGCATCCGTCGCCTACCGGTATGCGTGAGCGGAACGAGATAGGAATTGGCTTGATCCTCTGGACAATTTCCGGAGTCGCGCTTGTTCCGTTAGTTTGGTTGCTCGCCCGGCCCAGTGACAAAAGCAAGTCCGATGACGACGCAGCTAAAGCGGAAAACGCCATCACAAGCACTGACAACAACACAGACGACAACTCACACGCCTAAACAACACCTGCAACCACGGACAACCCCATGCCGC
>CALJLD010000103.1 GCA_937982665.1 uncultured Planctomycetales bacterium | reverse complement strand
CCTTGGCCCACAAGCGGAAGCCCCGTTGTGGTGGCCACGGCAGCGGCAAACAACAGCACAACAAACAGGCGGCGCGGCGTGCGCGATTTTATGAAGCGGACCATGCGCGGATTATGAATGGGAGGAAGAAAAGCAGATCACGTAACAGCAGTTCAAGCTATCCCGGTAAGCGCTTGCGGCAGGAGGGAGTGCTTGCCAGGACAGGATGCCCCAAGCAGGATCGTCCCGCAGGCGGGTCGTTATATTACGAATGATCGCTTGATTCGGCCCGAAACTGCTGTGAACCAATATACCATACGGCCAGAAGCGCCGCACTGAAGCTGGGGGGTGCTCCCAAAAGTAATGCCAGCCTTGGGGTTGGCGTTGCTGGATGGCCCAATCGCTGTTCCGCTTATCGGCCCGTTGCGCATGCGGCGATTTGGATGAGTGTTGACGCTTTCAAATCCACTTAGACGGGATGACAACAACGAGGTGCATGTGCAAACACTTCGTCATGCTTGAGTTATCTGCGATGCTTCGCTTGAATGACTCCGCAAGAGTTGTCAACCGCTCGGCGCGATTGCGCATTCGTTTTATTCGGAAGCCTGATGTGGCCGCTAAAAAAACCTGCCGACGAATTTCTTGACTTTCGTTTCCGTCCCCCAAATACTCGACGTCAGCGGCGTGTCGAGGGGACGAGGGGTGGGACGCAAAAAGTGTGCTCCATGATGTGACGCGCGTTTCACGTCGAGTCAGTGAGACCGTTGAGGATACGGCCTTGCAAACGCCTGCTTAGATTTGTTGCTCATTGAAAACTTGACAGGAGGATGGACGTGCCTAAGTCCGTTTTGGACGCCATCAAGTTGGGTCTCTGGGATTATGAACCCGAATCCGTTGCCGCGGCTCGGTTTCATGCAACCAACGCCCTCCCGGGATCGAACGAGAAACTTGGTATTCTCGCGGAACGAGTCAAGAAGGGGCTCCCGCTTTGGCACCCTGAGGATCGTCGAGATTGTGAGGGATTGGTGGCGACCGCCGAAGAAATCATTTAGGTGGTCCCAACCGCGCAAGCGACTGTAAGCTCGCGCCCAAATCCAAGTGGTCAAAGAAAAAGGAAGAATGCCCGGCGTTGTAATTCGCCGGGCTTTCCTTTTGCGCGGTGGTAGTTGACGGACGAAGCGGATGGTAGCGGTGTGTCACATCGCACAGCAGTCTAACCGTGAAGGCGAAGTCAACTTGCTGGATTGAGCCAAGAATGAGTCTTGGCTTTGAGTGAAACGAAATGCCGAGGAACGCATGAAGTCAAACCACAACGACTCGAATGCTTCCCAGGATATCCGCGTTAGAAAACTGCAAACCGCCACAGCAGTTTTCAAAGTCGTGCGGATTGTCTTCGTCCTGTGCGGTGGTGGATTGGCAATTGGCGCAATGATCTACGCCTTTGGTCAGGCAACGGAACTGGGGATGCCTAGCGCGATCGGAATTGCGGTCGGCGGCGCGTTCATCGGATTGGTTTTTGCCTTGGGTGCCTGGTTCGGCATCGGCTGGTTTCTGAACATGGCAAGAGATCATTCCATCAAGCTGTTCGGTCCCCGGTTTGAGCAGGATCTTACGGGACGAACAGATTACTGGGATCAAAGAGCAGACCTACCGCTGGATTCGGGCGACCATGCCCCGCCCGACTGTGTCCCGACCGACTATGTCCCGACGCTGGCCGATATCGATTTCGCCACCGAATTGACAGTGCCGATTGCCGCCGATGGTCTTGAGGAAACGTTGGAGATTCCAGCGGCGATGTTTTTTACAAAGCATGATCTACGCGGCAATATCGACCTCGTGGTTGGTGCAAGAGACGGCTTTTCTCCGCATCGTTTGACACAAGCCTTGTTGCAGCATTTGCGAATCGGGATCGATGGGGTTCAGACTCGATTGTCGCCACTGGGTCATACCGAACACGATCCAGACAGCGATTTTTCCGTGTGGTTGTCGTATTCCGTTACCGACATGATTGGCGAGTTCGATCGAACCGCATTGGAACTGTGGATCGATAAGAAAGCGGCCGATCCAGGCATGGTCAATCTCTACTGGGATGATCGGCCGCTGGGCACGGTTCGACTAGTTGTAACCGAATAGCAGACGGTGCGATGGAATTCTCGTGGTGATCTGCGGCGCACGAGAACAACCAAGCTACAGATGGAAAGAAAACCCTCTTATGCTTGCGTACTTGGAGGCGGAAGCTTCTGAACGAACCCGATGCTTTCACCGAATTAGAACGGAATGTGCACGGCCTGGCATAGGAACCGCATGAAAGGTCGAGCGGCGTGGAAGTCATTTGCCACCTGTTCTAGGAAATCTCGCTTGAGCGCGGCGCTGCGGGTGAAGTTTTTCACGGCGATGAAGTCCTTCCGCTTGAGGTCGTCTAGCAGCGGATGTTCTTTGTCATAGCCGCGCGGAGGTTTCTTGAGCGAATCGCCGGCGAGATGGAAAGCGGCGCGAAACTTCTTGTCGTCGCGAGCTTTCTTCCACGCGGCGGGGCGATCGTCGATCGCGGCGCGGATCGCCTGCAAAGCGTCTGCCGGTGGATGCCACATGCCGATGCCGAGGAAACATTCATCGGGATGAAGGTGAATGTAGAAGCCAGGTGCGTGGACGTCCTTGCCCAACTCATGGCGAAATTGAATGCCGACGTTGGTCTTGTACGGCTGCTTGTTCTTAGAGAAGCGGACGTCGCGATGAATTCGCATCAGCGACCCACCCACCTTCTTGTCGCTCGCCACGAAATGCGGCGAGACCCGCTTGAGTGGCGTTCGCATCCCCTGAATGAATGCCAACGCAGGGCCACGGACCTCGTCTTCGTAACGAGACTTGTTTTCCTCAAACCAGCCCCGATCATTGTTTTCTTCCAAGTCCATCAAGAACTCGAACAGGCTTTTGGCGAAGCCTGGCTTTGCTGGTGATTTCTTGGCCATTGGGGGTTCTCGTATTTGTTGATGATGATCCGACGCTGATGATTTGGGGAATCATCCGGGGGATCATCTTGGGAATCTTGGCGAATTGGCTTCCCACGTTCTGGCGCGGCGGCAGAAATTGCTATACTCGCGTGAGCATCTTCACACGATAGGACGAATGCGGGGTCAAGCCATCGACCGTATTCGCCATCTTTTTCAAATTCTGCCCTGCCTACGGACAACGGGAATTATGTCTTTGCAACCCATCAAGGATCAGATTCGTTGCGAACTTGCGAACCTGGAGGACCTGACCGCCGCTGAAAGTCTGGCTGACGACGAAGCACTCGAAGGGGTGCTGGACTCCATCAGCATGCTGGAGCTGGTCGCCGGGCTTGAGGATCACTATTCGTTGAGAATTGGCGAGAATGAGATGTGTTGGGAGAATTTCTCCAGCATCGATAACATCGCTGATTTCCTGGTCAGCAAAGGCGTGACGGGCAGCAGCCCCAAGACGCCCAAATGACCAAGACCCGAAATGACGTAGCGAAAATGACCATGCCGCGCGGGGGCGGGCAGCATTTCTTTGGGTTTTCGCCGCGTAAGTGCTTTTGCCAGATTGGTTTGCGTCTTCGCCAGCGGGGCGGAATCTTCGTAACCGCAATCACAAGGGGTTTGTGAGAAGCCCCCCTGGCAGCTAGAATTCCCTGTTTTCTCCAGCCTTGTTTTCCTGAAGGCAATCTCCCGGAGCAACCAAGAAGGAAACGTTTGGGAGCAACAGTGCAAATCAACATCTCCACCCGACACGGGCAACTAGGCGCAGCAACACGCGAAAAGGTCGAGGCCAAGGTTGGGAAGCTCGCCCGGTTTTTTGAACGGGTGGCACACATTGACGTGACTTTGGACCTGAAAGACGAAGCCGCGCCGGAAGCGGAAGTCCTTTTGCGAACAGAGAATAAGCACGATTTTGTGGGCAAGGAGAAAGCGGGCAACGTGATCGCCGCGGTGGAAGCGGCCGTTCACAAGGTTGAGCAACAGATCAAGAAGTACAAGACAAAGTTGCAAGACCATCGGGGTCCAGGGACAGGGCAAGCTTCCGCGGCCATTCAGGAAACCCACGCGGCAGCGGAAGATACAGAAGACATGGAATCGCCGCCTGGTGGCGGTGAGTAATCTTGGGCAAATGGCAGCAGCGTTCCTACGTAGGACGATTGCGAACGAGCATTGCAGGTGGGGCAATTTGGAGGCGGTTCTTTCCGAGGATCGCTAAAACAGCACACGAATATGAGGCCCGCGGCGGGTTTCACAGATATAGAACACGTACACAATTCTGGGAAAGGGTATGGCGTATGAAGTTCGCCGACTTCATTTGCCGAGAAGCGATCAACGCTGACCTTTCCGCGGATGACAAAGAGGGCGTCATTCGCGAAATGGTTAGTTCGCTTCTTGCGGCGAAGCAAGTGCAAGAGGATGAGCTGGAAAGCATCGTCAAAGCGATTCTTAAACGAGAGGAATTAGGAAGTACTGGCATTGGTCGCGGAGTTGCGGTGCCGCACACCAAACACCCCAGCGTTGACCGCTTGATTGGCGCAGTGGCAGTGAGCCACACGGGGGTCGATTTCGACAGCTTGGACGGGGAGCAGGTCCAGTTGTTCTTCTTGCTTGTGTCTCCTCCGGACCGCCCTGGCGACCACTTGCGAGCCCTGGAAAACATCTCCCGGCAACTGCGCAATGACACGTTTTGCCGCTTCCTAAAGTTGTCCAAATCCGCGGAAGACGTCCTGCAGAACCTTGATGACGCGGACAACAACCACTTCGGCGGTTGAGGCAGGACTGGCCGTCATACGGCCGTCAACAGATTTCGAAGGCAGGCCGAGATTCCGGTAATGCAGCAAGGGATGTCGCCTGCAGGGCAGAATGCTGACGCTTGTCAGCAGAACCGCACAAATTTCGAAGACACAAGAATTCGAAAACACAGTCTCAAAGTCACACGAGACGCCAGTCTCAAAGACATAAGTGGCCTGAGACGACCGATTCCGTTCCATCCCGATGAACCGCAGCTTGAGGATTCTGAATGACGGAGAGCCGGTCTCTCATCGCCGAGAAGAAACAACAGCGTTTGGTAGAGATGAGCGAGCCAGAGTTATCCAAGCAGGTGACCGTGACCAGCCCCAACGGGCTGCACTTGCGACCATTGGAAATGCTGGTGTCCTTAGCTCGCCAGTACAAATCATCGATCGAAATCATCAAAGACAACGAGCGCATTGACGGAAAAAGCATGATGGAGGGCCTGGCGTTAATCTCCGGGCAAGGCACGCAAATGACAGTCATCGCCAAAGGTAAAGACGCGGAAGAAGCGCTTGACGCCCTGGCGAAGTTGTTTGCTTCGGACTTTGCGGAACCATCCGCCAAGCCGCCCTCCTCTTCATGAGTTCGCGCTCAGCATTCCCGGACACAATGATGTCGTCGAGATCAAGCATCCCTGAAAATCCGGGTTCAGCCTGTACGTCGCACGAAAGTGTTGCGCAATTTCAAATTGTTGAGCACATGCGCAATGGTGATTTCCATTGCGGCGATCAAGAGCTGAATTCGCGCGAGTTCCCCTCGTGCAACTTTTCCCCGCATTTTGCGAGGAAGTCTGCAGCGAGGCAGCGTGCAAACGCCGAGTACCTGGGATCGCAAGTCCTCCATCCTGACGACACACCCCCGCGAGACTGCTGATTGCTAAACCGTTGATGCCGCTCCCAACGTCACCGGACGCTTTGCATACGGTGACGGACAGGCATCATGCAGAAGTTGCAAGGGATCTCTGTTTCTCCCGGCATCGTGATCGGCGAGGCAGTCGTTGCCGCGCACCAGGGACTCCAGGTGCCGCGGCAGACGATACCGCGCGAGCGTATCGCCGATGAAGTGCAGCGCTTTCGCTCCGCCGTTGAGACAACCGCCAAAGAGATCGTTCGTGCTCGGCAATCGGTTGTCTCGCAGATGGGTGCCCATTACGGGGCGATCTTTGATGCGCACTTCGCGCTGGTCAATGATCCCTCGCTGGTCAAAGAGATCGAAGCCCAGATCGAGCGGGAATGCTACACGTCTGAGTATTCCGTCACGCAGACGATGGGCCGCTTCTCCCGTTTACTCCGTGGGCTTTCGGACGCCAACCTGGCGCAACGAGCATTCGACATCCAGGACATTGAAGACCGCCTGTTGCAAAACCTGCTGGGCGAACGGCGTTCCAAACAGTTTCAGATGGACCGCCCCGCCATTTTGCTGGCGCACAACTTAACGGTCAGCGAGACGGCCAGCCTGAAACCGGACCTGGTGCTTGGCTTTGCCACCGAGATTGGCGGGTCCGGCAGCCACACGGCGATTGTCGCCGAGGCGCTGCGCATTCCGGCGATTGTGGGAGCAGGAGAGTTATTAGCCCACGTGAGCGGCGGGGATACAGTCATCCTGGATGGCGAACAAGGCCTGGTCATCCTCAATCCGGATGAAGCGACCAAAGCTCGGTACGAACGACTGCTGGAGAAGGGCGCCGCCCACGCGATTCAGTTGCAAACGCTGCGCGACTTGCCGGCGGAGACAACAGACGGAACCTGTGTTGAACTGCTGGGGACCATTGAGTTTCCGCAAGAAGTCCAACAATGTCGCGAGCAGGGTGGCGGCGGGATCGGATTGTATCGCACAGAGTTCCTGTACTTGGGAGCGGAAACGGCGCCCGGTGAGGACGCGCATTACGAGGCATACGCCAATGTCCTTTCAGCGGTTGGTGATGGGCCGGTTGTCGCGCGAACATTCGACCTGGGCGCCGACAAGTTTCCGCAAATGCAACCGCCTGAGGACGAGCACAATCCGTGTTTGGGTTTGCGAAGCCTGCGTCTCGCGCTCCGCAATCGGCCAATGTTGCGCACGCAGCTTCGGGCGTTGCTGAAAGCCAGCACATTGGGTGACTTGCGGATTATGTTTCCGCTTGTCGCCACTTTGCACGAGTTGCGTCAAGCCAAGACCGTGCTGGCGGACGTCATGGAGGACTTGGAGGAAGAGGGCGTAGCGTTCAACCGGAAGATCAAGGTCGGCATGATGGTCGAAATCCCTTCGGCCGTGGTGTTGATTCGCCGCTTCTTGCCGGAAGTGGATTTCATCAGTGTCGGGGCGAACGATCTAACGCAATACACACTGGCGGTTGATCGGGACAACAAAGAAGTCGCGCCGCTCTTCAATCCTTGCGATCCCTCCGTGTTGCGGCTGATGAGCAAAGCCGTGCGCGCCGCCGATGAGGCGAACGTGCCCAGCAGCGTGTGTGGACAGATTTGCAACAACCCTCGCAACACCATGTTGCTCTTGGGGTTGGGCTTTCGCCATTTGAGCGTGGCGCCCGGGGCAATCCCTGATGTGAAACGTGTTTGTCGCGGCGTTTCGCTCGAAGAATGCCAGTCGATTGCAAAGCGTGCCATGGCAAAAGACGAGGCACGCGATGTTGAAACGTTTCTGCGGGTTGAATGGCGGAAGCGCTTTCAGCCAACCGAAGACTGAACCAAAGGAAGAACCATAAGTCAGTGACAGTTTTTCGCGCACGAATGAGATTCTCGAAAGAAGGCGATCTTCGCTGGATCAGCCATCGTGATCTCGTGCGCACATTTGAACGCATGTTCCGTCGCGCGAATATTGCGCTGGGCATGACGCAGGGCTTTCATCCGCGGCCGAAGCTGACATTCCCTTCCGCCTTGGCACTGGGAGTGGCCAGCACGGACGAAGTCATGGAGTTCCTCTTGGCTGAGGAATCCGATCCGGCCGAGTTGCGGCAAAGAATTCAGGCCGCCGCACCGCCTGGTTTGACGATCGGGGAGCTGCAGGTTTCCTCAATGCAGGACCCGAAAGTCACCGTGAGTCGCGCGGACTATTGCCTGCCGCTTCCGCCAGACCGAATCGCCGCCACGGCTCAACGCATTCAAGAGCTGATAGCGGAAAGCTCTTATTTGGTTGAACGCGACGACGGCAAACAAATTGACATTCATGAAAACCTGGAAGACCTGACCGTTGCTGATGGCCAATTGCGAATGACGCTCGTGCTTGACGCTAGCGGCGGGGCAAAACCAACAGACATCCTCAGCGCCTTGCAATTGGAAGATCTGCTCCAGCAAGGCCGCTATCTCACTCGCACGAAAGTGGAAACCAAAACATGAACACAGGCGCATCGCCGCAGGCGGACAAGTCGCGCAAAGGTTCGCGACGTCGCCCCAAGAAACAACCCGATGAGCATCGCAAGATCAAGACGGAGATGCTGATCAATGTGGCTCAGCAAGAGGAATGCCGCATTGCCATCGTGGAGAACTCGCAACTGGAAGAACTCTACGTTGAACGTACGAGCCAGGACAATTATGTCGGCAACATCTACAAAGGCGTAGTGGTCAACTTGGAGCCTAGTATTCAGGCGGCCTTTGTTGATTTCGGCGTTGGTCGAAACGGATTCCTGCACATCTCGGATGTGGAGCCGCAGTACTTTCGTCAGGGCGGTTTCGATCCTGAAGAAGTGATGGAGGGGAATACCGGACATCGCAATAACAGCGGCGGAAAGAACGGAAACGGTCGAGGGCACCGCGGAAGACGCCGCGCACCTGGGGGACGGCCGCGCGTCAAGCCACCGATTCAAGACGTTTTCAAGCGCGGCGACGAAGTCCTCGTGCAGGTCATTAAGGAGGGAATCGGAACGAAGGGCCCCACACTCTCAACGTACATCAGCATTCCTGGGCGCTATCTGGTGTTGATGCCGGCTCTGGGACGTGTTGGCGTCTCGCGGAAGATCGAGGATGAGGACACTCGCCGCCGGTTGCGCGACATCATGCACGAGTTGAACCCGCCTAAGGGCTTGGGGTTCATCATTCGTACCGCGGGCAGCGACCGCACACGGAAGGAGCTTTCGCGGGATCTGGCGTACTTGCTACGGCTGTGGAAGGTGATCGTCCGCCGCATTCGCAAGGAGGCTGGCCCTGTCGCAATCTATGAAGAGAGCGACATGATCATTCGCACGATCCGTGACATCTTCACAACGGAAATCGACACCATCTACATCGACGAACAGGAAGCCCACGACCGGGCCAAGGAATTCCTGCAAATGGTGATGCCGCGATCGGTCAGCGCATTGAAGCTTTATGACGGCAAAGAGCCGCTTTTTCACAAATATGGGTTGGATGTGGAGATCGCGCGGATTCATCAGCGCAAAGTCCCACTTTCCGAAGGCGGTTCGATCGTTATCGATCAGACCGAAGCCCTGGTGGCGATTGACGTCAACAGCGGCAGCTTCCGGACGGATGATTCCGCCGAAGAAACGGCCTATCAGATCAATCTGATGGCTGCAAATGAAATTGCCAGACAGCTGCGTTTGCGGGATTTGGGTGGAGTCATAGTCAATGACTTCATCGACATGCGGCGGGAAAAGCACCGCCGTGGAGTAGAACGGGCCTTGCGCGACGCCGTTCGTCGTGATCGAGCGCGAACCAAGATTCTGCGCACCAGCCCCTTTGGATTGATCGAAATGACCAGGCAGCGGATTCGGCCCAGCTTGAAGCGCAGCGTTTACCGAGATTGTCCGTGCTGTACCGGAACCGGGCTGGTCAAATCGGCCGAAAGTATGGCGATTGATGTCATTCGCAAGCTGATCCTGGCAATGCACCGCCCGGAAATCTGCAAGACGAAAGTCACTGTGGCTTCAGAAGTTGCGAGCTACCTGCAGAACAAGAAGCGTCGCGATCTGACTTGGTTGGAGACCGAAGGCGGAATGACGATCGAGCTTTATGGTCGAGAATCTGTGTTGCCTGAGCACTTGGAGTTTGAGTGTCAGGACGGGAACGGCCAGATGGTCAATTTCGAAGGCTGATGCTGACTTTCGCCGAGGTAAACCGCGGCCAAGAGCGGCGATTTGGAGCAATGCCACAGATGGAGAAAATGGGCCGACTTGGGGCACTGGAGTGCTCCCAAATTGGACCATTTGGAATTGGTACATTCTTGGCCGAGGGGGCTTGCCCAATTGACGTATCACCCCATATATTCAGGGGTTTCACCACTTAGGCGTACTTGACGGGAAAGGGCACGGCCATGAAGGTTCGCGCCAGCGTGAAACGTATTTGCGAGAAGTGCAAGATCGTGCGACGTCGCGGTGTTGTGCGTGTGATTTGTGATAATCCGCGCCACAAGCAACGCCAGGGCTAGCACGCCTGAAGATAACTCGCTGTTTGGCTTCTGTTCAAAAGCCAGAGCAAAACAACTTTCCGCCACGCATCTTCGCCGGCGGTTCCACAAGATAGAACGGAGCGTCCCATGCCGCGCTTGCTTGGCGTGGATATTCCCAACGATCGACCAACGTATATTTCCCTGACATACCTTTATGGTGTTGGGGAGCGTTCCGCGCGCGAACTTTGTCGCAAGGCGAACGTTGAGCCGACGCAGCGGGCACGTGAGTTGAAAGAAGAAGACCTCGCCAGGTTGGCAGGGCTTTTGGATACGGACTACCAGGTTGAAGGTCAGCTTCGCCGGCAAGTCTCGCAAAACATCTCGCGCTTGCGGGATATTGGCTGCTATCGCGGGTTGCGTCATCGCCGCGGTCTGCCTGTGCGAGGACAGCGGACGCGAACCAACGCCCGGACTCGCAAGGGTCCGAAGAAGACGGTTGCCGGCAAGAAGGGCGTTAAGGATCTCCGCTAGGCGATTCCCCTTCGGCAGATTTCTATTCCAATTGAGACACTTTTCGTCAATCCATGACGGAGAACCAGCGCAGTGGCTAAGTCGTCAGGCAAAAAGAAGAGAATTCGGCGTAATGTCAGTTCCGGCATCGCGCACATCGCCGCAACATTCAACAACACCACGGTGACCATCACGGACACCAAGGGTGAGACGTTGTGTTGGGCGAGCGCCGGCACGTGCGGATTCAAGGGGAGCCGAAAGAGCACTCCCTTCGCCGGGCAGATGGCCGCTCAGCAAGCCGCGGAGAAAGCCGCCAAGTTTGGCATTCGTGATTTGGAAGTTCGCGTCAAAGGGCCAGGAAGCGGCCGCGAAAGCGCAATCACGGCACTTGAGTCCTCCGGCTTGAAAGTCAAATCAATCGAAGACGTCACCCCGTTGCCGCACAACGGCTGCCGTCCGCCCAAGCGTCGTCGCGTTTAGTTCACAGCGTTGCTGACAGAACTTCGCGCCACCAGTTGCAATCCATCCCGTCCGTCAGGCATTCCTGACGAAGAGATCGTTCAAAGTCACAGAAGTCGGAATTTCGATGGCCAGAATCACGGGTCCTGTTTGCCGCCTTTGCCGTCGCGAAGGCTTGAAGTTGTTCCTTAAGGGCCAACGCTGCGATTCCCCCAAATGCGCAATTGAACGCCGCCCGCAACCTCCGGGAATGCAGGCTAGCGGACGTCGCAGCAAGCCCACGGACTATGGCATTCACTTGCGTGAAAAGCAAAAGGTGAAGCACTATTACGGCGTGCTGGAGCGTCAGTTCCGTAACTACTTCGCCCGCGCCGCGCGGATGACTGGCAACACCGGTGACAACCTGATGACGCTGTTGGAGCGGCGACTGGATAATGTCGTGCATCGTTTGGGCTTTGGTTTGTCGCGAGCCCAAGCTCGGCAGATTGTTGCTCACGGTCACGTGGTGGTGAACGGACGTCGCACGGACATTCCCAGTTTTCTGGTTCAGGCTGGTGACGAGATCGTCATCAAGAACCGCCCCAAGAGCGTACAGCTTGTTCAAGGCAACCTGGCGGAATTCCCGCATGACGTGCCGGACTTCCTCAGCCGGGATGAAGGCGGGGATGTGCCTTCTGGTCGCGTCGTGCGTCTGCCGCAAGTGGAAGACACCTCGGTGCCGGAATTGCAAGCCAACCTGATCGTCGAGTTGTGTTCCAAGTAACCGGATGCCGAGGAAACAGCCGAGGATTCAAACGCCCTGATGAAGGGGCTCAAGGCATGTGAACAACCCAAACATTGAGTGGTGTTTGGGTATCAAGTTCCTGAAGACGAGTTGTCAAACAAAACAACATTGGCCACTGAGGTTGAGCCATTTTCCAACAGGCTCCCGCTGGCCGTAAGATCGACCCATCCTTCCTTTTTGAGATTGGAGAATCCTCATGCGTGTACGTTGGCGCGGATTGGAACTTCCCAGCCAGGTCGTGTGCGAAAGGGAAACTCTCTCCCCGACCTTCGGCCGATTCGTGATCGAACCGTTTGAGCGCGGTTTTGGCGTCACGATTGGTAACAGCCTCCGGCGCGTTTTGCTGTCGGCCATCGAGGGAAGCGCGATTACACAAGTCAAGATCCACGGTGCCCAGCATGAGTTCACAACTCTGCCTGGCGTAGTGGAAGACATTACGGACATCCTGCTCAATCTCAAAGCCGTCGTCGTCAAGAAGCACAGTGACGACAACATGCGCGTGATGCGGATTGAGAAAAACCAACGCGGTCTGGTGACCGCCGGCGACATCGAAACCGATGACTCGATTGAGATCATCAACACGGACCACGTCATTGCGACCTTGACCGAGGACGTCTCTTTCGAGATTGAAATGGTGGTGGAAGATGGCCGCGGCTATGTGCCGGCCACGGAACACAGCAACAACATTGAAGTCGGCATCATTCCCATTGATGCTGTGTTCACGCCGATTCCGCTGGTGCGCTACTCCATCGAAGAAACGCGCGTTGGCCAAAAGACCAACTATGATCGTTTGATCTTAGAGATTCACACGGACGGTTCGATTGATCCTCAGATGGCTTTGGTTGAAGCCGCGAAGATCATGCGGAAGCACCTCAACCCGTTTGTGCAATATCAGGAGCTTGGCCGTTTAGTTCACGCGCAAGGCCCTGCCACGCGCAGTGATGAGAACGCTCAACTGGAAGCCAAGCTCAATATGCCGCTTTCTGAATTGCACCTTTCCGTTCGAGCGATGAACTGCTTGGAATCCGAGAACATCCACCTCGTTCGTGACCTGGTGCAATTTACGGAAGACGAACTTCTGGAAGTCCGCAACTTTGGCGAAACCACGCTTCGCGAAGTTCTGGAGAAATTGACGGCTCTGGGCGTTCGCTTGGGAATGCGTTTGCCGCAGCCTTCGGGAGTTTGAGCGGCGCATAAGTTATCTTGGGCCAGCCAACATTTGTCTTCCATTTGACCCTCCAACTTTGACCTCGTAATGCCGGACTGCCGGCAGCAGTTGAGTCATGAGACATCGCAGAAGCGGACGTGTCCTTGGTCGCAGCCCCAGCCATCAACGGGCCATGTTGCGCAATCTCGCCAGCGCCTTGTTCCTGACGGAACGCGACGCGGAGTTTGATGACAACGCTCCCAAGGTCAAAGGGCGAGTCACGACCACGCTGCCCAAGGCGAAGGAAGTCCGCCCGCTGGTGGAGAAATGCATCACCATCGCCAAGCGAACTTTGGAAGCTCAACGGAAAGCGGACGATCTGGAGCCTTCTGCCGAACGCGGAACGACCGAGTGGAAGTCATGGCGGGAAAGCGCGCAATACCGCGAATGGAACGCTGCGGTGGCGCCAGTCGTGACAGCTCGGCGCCGTGCACTCAAGTTATTGGGCGACAAGAATGCCGTCCGTATTTTGTTTGAAGAAGTTGCTCCACGATATGAAGACCGGCCCGGCGGCTACACGCGGATTGTCAAGTTGGCCAAGCCGCGCTTGGGTGATGCTGGCGCTCAAGCCATCATTGAGTTTGTGGGCAAGAATGATCGCGTGACGAAGAAGTCCGAGGCTCCGTCCTTTGACGATGACGAGCCGGCAACTGCCACTTCGGCTGAGCAGGACGTTGAGGTTGATGAGGAATCGACCACAACGGAAGAAGCAAGCGCGGATGCTGACGCTGAAGCCTCCGCTGGCGACGAAGAAGAATCGAAGGAATAGAACGAGCCCTCGCGTTAAGCAGTTTGGGCTCTCGTCTTTCATTGGCTGCGGAAGCAAACTATGGGGGGACAAGGACGATCCCGCCGAACCGACGCCGCGCAAACTCGGCGCGCCCGCGGGTTTGATTTCACCGCCGCCATCCGCACGCTTTGCGTCCATGCCTGTGGGCATGTTGATGACCTGGCGCATATTAATATGCATCACGTTGCGGTTGGTTTTCGCCAGGCCCGCAAGGCGGTGAGCCATGGTTTGCAGGCATCGTTGACCCCCATGCGCTTTGAAGGGGGCGAATTGGAGTCGGTGCGCAAGGGTCGGCGATGGGGAACGCAAAGAATTCTCGGAAGCGCAGGGCAAGACATTCTTTACTTGCTGAATTTCTATCTGCCCCGGTTTCTGGATCTGCCATTCGAGGAAAAACTGACGACAATCTTCCACGAACTTTGGCATGTTGGTCCCGATTTTGATGGTGACTTGCGTCGACATGAAGGTCGATGCTACATGCACGGCCCGCGGCAAGACGATTTTGATGACGTGGCGCGACAGATGGCCAAGGCATGGTTCGCCACACATCCGCCGCAAGAACTTTGGGACTTTCTTCGGCTTGATTTTGCTGACCTGCGGGCGACGCACGGCAGCATCTACGGGGAGCGTTATCCTGCCCCCAAGCTGATTCCACTCGGGCGCAAGTAATCAAATTGCGTCTCGAACGCATTTCGCGATCCAATAGCCGTTGCACATCAGCTTGCCGATTCTTGCGGAAAACGCGGATGCGGTTTGCTATGCTGTGCCGAGAGTGAATTTCCGTTCGAGCAGTCTTGTCATGTCGCAACTCACACACTTCGATGACTCCGGCGCCAGTCGGATGGTGGACGTTGGCGCAAAGCCAATCACGCGCCGCATGGCTCGTGCCTCTGGCAAGGTTAAGATGTCGCCTGAGACGATGGCTTTGATCCGGCAGAAAGGTCACGCCAAAGGAGACGTGTTGGAGGTTGCTCGCCTGGCCGGGATTATGGCCGCAAAGAAAACCGGTGAGTTGATCCCGCTGTGCCACCCACTTGGCTTAGACAGCGTTTCCATCGCTTTTGAATTCCCGGATGATGGCACACTTGCAATTGAGTCCATCGTTCACGTCGAAGCCAAAACGGGCGTCGAAATGGAAGCGTTGACCGCGGTCTCGGTCGCAGCGCTCACCGTTTATGATATGTGCAAAGCAGTCGATCGCGAGATGGCGATTTGCGAACTTCGGCTGGAAGAGAAAACTGGCGGCAAGAGCGGCCACTTTATGCGAATGGAAGAAACATAACTGCGGAAGCCCAACGTCGCGCCTCAGTTCCGCGGAGTGTTGAACTCGTTTCCGACCGCGACAAGCCAATCTCAAATAACTACGGCAACCAACCTCGGCAACACTGAGTACCAGCAACATGAAGAACAAAGTTCAACTCCCGACTGCACGATTGGCCATGCTGCTTGTCATCACCGTTGGGGTGATGATCGCCGTAACGAATACAGGCCACGCCCAAGAACAGCAAGTGAAGATCAAGCCGAGTGAGCGAATTGTCTTTCTGGGCGATTCAATCACACAGTCCGGAGCCGGTCCCGGCGGATATGTCACGCTGGTTCGTCAGGCGATTGAGAAAGCCCAACCGGACGCGGAGATTGAAGTTATTGGCGCCGGCATTAGCGGCAATCGTGTTCCGAATTTGGAAGCCAGGGTTGATAAGGATGTGTTGGCGAAGCAGCCGACCACAGTGGTCATATACGTTGGCATCAACGACGTTTGGCATTCCAAATCTGGTCGCGGGACCCCGCGCGACGAATTCGAGGCCGGCCTGCTGCGCTTGATCGCCAAGCTGCATGCGGCTGACGCGAAGGTGATTCTCTGCACAGCCAGCGTTATCGGTGAAAAGCCTGATGGTTCGAACGAACTGGACGAAATGCTGGACGATTATTGTGAAGTCAGCCGCGGAGTCGCCAAGGCGACCGGTTCGCAATTGCTGGACTTGCGAAAAGAGTTCTTGGCCTACCTGACCGAACACAACACCGAGAACGAAGAACGCGGCGTGCTCACAACCGATGGCGTGCACTTGAACGCAAAAGGCAATCAGTTTGTGGCTGAGTTGATGCTGAACGCCCTTTCCGCAGACGCCGATGCCGAACGGCTGCTACGGCACATTGTGATGTTTGCCTTTAAGGAAGATGCCCCCGCCGGAAAGGTCGATGAGGTCGTCGCTGCGTTCGCGGCTCTGCCGGACAAGATCGATACGATCGTCGACTTCGAGCATGGCACAGACGTAAGCGTCGAAAACAGGGCGCAAGGGTTTACGCACTGTTTTGTCGTCACGTTCAAGGACCAGGCCGGGCTGGATGCCTACTTACCGCATGCGGCTCATCAAGAGTTTGTGCAGCTTGTGGGGCCCGTGATGGAGAAGGTGCTGGTCTTTGACTATTGGTCGAAAGACTAATTGACGTACGGCCAGACCAGAGGAAAAGACGGACTGAGATCGTCTGGCGCGGCACATGCGGAAGAGTCGCGCTGGTGCTATGTCTTCTTCTTGGATTTGCTTCGCCGCTGACCCGCGGTTTTGGTTGGCGGTTTTTTCCTCGTTTGCTTCTTGGTCGTCACCTTTTTCTTCTTAGTCACCTTTTTCTTCTTGGCTGACTTTGTCCCGCTTTGGCTGGACTTTCGTTTTTCCGGCTGGGACTTTTTGCGCTGTTTGACGCGTGGACTCTTGGCAAGATATGGCTGCAAGGCCGTACTGAGTCGGCGTTTGATAAGATCGCGCAACGCCTTGGGGCTAAGGACTTCAACCTCGTCGCCGTATCCTAAGAGCCACCACGAAATCTCCCGCAGGCCGGAAACTTTCACCTCGAAATCCAGCGTGCCATCTTTGCGCCAGCGTGTTTTTTGCGTGGCGTGCCAGCGGACCTCGGCCACGTTTCGCGCTACAGTCTTGCTGAACCTCGCTTTCACGCGCTGGTCCAGACCGGATTCGGGAATCATATCCCAGGCGTTCCGCATGTGCCGTTTGAGTGTAAATCCGCGCGGGATGGGGAACGTCTCGTCAAGTTCCGTGATTTCAAGAACACGATCAATATTGAAAGTGCGCACGCTGCGATGCAGTGACGAGCGGCCGATGACATACCAACTGCGTCGGCGAAAGAAGATTCGATACGCGTGTAGCTTGGTGTAGATTTCCTTTCGCTTTGTCGCGTCGAAATAGCGAATGCGCGCGCTGTGCCGACTCACACAAGCACGCTTCAGCACTTCAAAGGTTGCCGCCTTCCCAGTCAACGGGTTGTGCGCTGGGAGTGTCAGGCTCAACGTACGCAGGTCTTTGACCAGACCATCGCGGAGGTTCGCAGGCAGATTGCTCTCAATCTTGACCGCGGCGCTGGCCGCCTGGTCCATGAAGGGAAAGCCTTGCTGGCTATGCGAATGATGGCAGAGTGCCAAAACAGCTAGGGACTCCGCCGCCGTCAGCGAAGTTGCCGGCAGCATTTGCCGACCAATCATGACATAAGACTGGGTACTCTCGTCGAATTCGATGCCGATGTCCGCGTTCCGGAGCAGTTCGAGATCGCGGAACACGGTCCGGCGGCTGACATCACACTCTTCGGCCAAGGTCCGCGTCGTTTGAGGACGCCCTGATTGCAGCAAGTTAACCAGCTTGAGCAAGCGCATGATTCGCTTGCCCTTGCGAGTTGATGACTTGCTGCTGCCCTTCTTCATGCGCGCCCACTTGGTTGACTTGCAAAGCGACCATCGTTCGCTTCACCTTAGACTGCGAACTCGCGCGTTGAAACAACAAATCATCGACCGATTTCTTTGGTTCGTTTGGCGTCTGCTGGCCTTCGCTAACTGCGGAAGCTTGGCGTACGGAGCCGTCCCCAACTTTGGCAGGTGTTGGGTTGTCGCCGTGACTGGCTGTAGCACCCATCCCGCCGTCGGCGGCGGATCCGTCATCGCCTGCTGGAGGAACCGACGGGGGCCCATCACCCAGGTCATCGTCACCCACTGGCGCGGGCGTAGGAATGGCTTCCGGATTACCGAAGAAATGTTCGGTTGGCGGCAACGGTGCATCGCCGGTGAACTGCGGAAACGCGCCTTGGCTGAACACGCCAGGCTTTGTGATCGTGTAATCCATCGGCATCGCATTGCTGCGCAGCAGCGCCTTGTCACGTGCGTCGCAGTAGGCTTTGTGCGGCCAGGGGCCTTCCGCCAGGTAGATGTTGTTGTAGTCCAGCAAAGCGCCCTTGCGGTACTGGAACTCAACGATCGACCGATTGTAGTTGATCAATGATCGATAGTAGTTCGTCTCGGCGGTGGCTTCCGCGGTAATCGCACGCAACACGTTGGCGTAGTCTCCGCCGCCCAAGTCTTGACTGAGATTCTCAAAAACCACCAGCGCAATCTCGGCTTCACGACGAGCCGACAGCCAGGCATTAAACCGTGTTTGCGTCAGAGCATAGTTGCTTTCCAAATCGCGAATGGCATCAGCCAACAGGTGCGACGACTCCAACTCCTGCTCTTGCAGTTGGGCTCTTGCCCGCGCGAGTTGCAATTGAGCGTTCCTCACGCCCGCCAACTCCTGGCGGAAACCAAGCGTCATGCTCAAGTTCAATCCCAATTGCCACTCTTGGTAGTCACCATCTGTCAGGGTGCTAAACGCGTTGCTACCAGCATAGGGAAACACGCCGCGGCCGTTGGGATCGATCAGCGTATCGCCGGCTCCCAAGAAGCGATAAGTTCCCGTCGCGTCGAGTCGTGGCAGCAAGAAGTTCTTTGAAGCGGCCATTTCCAACTCGCGCTGCTTGACCCGCCAACGCTGCCGACGCAACTCGACGGTTCGCGCGAGCATCTCACATTGGTCGTAATGCCAATCAACTTCCAATGGAGCAGTTGTTGGTTCATCCGCAGGCCGGAACAGTCGTCCATCTGTCGACGCCAGACCCATCAGATATCGCAGTCGCTGTTCCGCCCGATAGATCTGCCGCAGCGCGTTTTCCAGTGCGGCCTTGTTGCGATAGAACTCAGACCGCGCTTGGGCTTCTTGAAGTGGCGTGCCGGAATCGCCCCGGGCTCCGCCTACGCCGCCAACTTGTAGCTTGGTGTTGACGATGTTCCACTGCTTTAGCACGCCATCTCGAGCGCGACGCGCCGCGTCCAAAGCACGGTAGGACATGTACAATTCCCAGTAGGCGTCCTCAACGCTTTTCACCTGATCGCGAACGCTGGCTTCAAAGTCGGCCAGTGTGATGTCGTTGTTGATCCGGGCGATGGATACACCACGATAGAATCCGGCTGCCGAGTTTGGCCCGGCGACGCGATTGAACTGGGTGCCCCAACCTTGCAGAAGCGGCTGGTTGAAGCCGACTTCAACATTGGTTTGCCAGTCGGAGGGGACACCGCGAGTTGGATTGTTGTTCAACTCATAGTTCGCGTTGTGTCGTGCGAAGAATGTGGTGCCCACAGCCGTCTGCTTGGACAATTGTGTTGTGTATGTGCCCAAGTCCTGATTGAAGTTCGTCGCGAAGATCGCCTGGCCGATACCGCCAGTGTTGACGGGCCGCTCGTTGCGGTTCCAGGTAACGCTTGAAGTGAGTTGAGCGTCGAACGCTGCCAACGCTGCTTCAACGCCAATCCCGCCAAAGCCACCGCCTGTGCTGGTTTCCTGCAACGCGGGATCATAGACCGTGGTGATTCCATCGGGCGTCCGCAGCAAGTTTTGCGATGCGCCAGCAATGGCAGCGCCCCCTTCACTGGGGCCGGGCCCATAGTTGAGCTGACGGACAACCTTGCTGTTCGCCAGCGCCGTATGCACCGCTTCCTCTAGAGTGATGTCGCGGAAGTCCTCCGGCGTCATCGCTTCGTATTCTTTGAGCGTGAACGGATGCACGGAATACGTGACTTCGTCCAACGTGATCATATTGACATCTGGTGTCTCGATCTGCGTCGCGAAATCGCGATAGTACGCCATGTCCGCGTTTTGGAAGTTGGTGCGTGGCTGCTGCTGTGCGCAGCCTGATGCCAAGAGGCTGGCCAAAGCCATTGCCATCCCGCATTTCTTGAACCGCCGACTCATGTTGGACGCCTTGTCTTGGGGGAAAACAGTGCGTATCGCGCCATTTACGTTCGAAGGCGATGCTCGCATCGAGTTGATTGCAACCAACTCGCGCAAGACATGCGACTTCGACGTCACCGTTATCGTCAGCGTGATCGTTAAACTTCAGGAAAGCTCCTTATTTGCAATGGTCTAAGGAAACGACTTGATCAGAAAAGACACTCCTCTCCGCCCAGAATGTGATGCAGTGCTGGCAAAAAGAAACTCCCCAGGCGAGTGACCTTGCCTGGGGAGCAATTGCGATTGATGAGAAGCAAGCTTGATTACTTCTTCTTAAGATCGAATTCGAAGCTTGTTCGCACAGCCCTGTTCTGGGGCTGCCCGTCGATTTTCGCATGCAGCTTCTGGATGGCCGCCGCGATCTTCTCATGGGCGTCACGCGTTTGGCAAACGACAATGCTGCCGTTCTGTTCGAAGACGACAAGCTGCCCGTGGCCGCCATCTTCTTCCCACGTGCCAGCACAGCACGCCTTGATGGCTTCGCAGAATTCCTCCGTATTCACGGATTGCTTCTTGCTGAAGAGCGCACCAACATGCGGCAATTCGGCCAACAACGGTACGGCTTGTTTCTCTTGGGTGATGATTTTGTAGACGCGCGTTTCGAGCTGACCATTTGCCGCTACTGGCTTGGCAGCTTTGCTCGCCTGGCAGCACGACTGGTCGCCGGAATGCTCACGAACGGCGACTTCCAGCACGCATGTCTGATCTTCAACCTGCCATGGAACGGAGACGGTCGATCCTTGCTTGCAGACAACTTGTGAACAAGCACCGGAAGCCTTCGGCTTGTTGAAGAACTCGAGACAAACAGTATTCTCGCCCTTCTCTGCTCCTGGCACGCGATGCACTTCGACGCCTGCGAAGAAGCTTGGACCGTTCGACTGACCAACTTCAATGCACGCACGCTGATGTTCCAGAGTCATCAAATGGGGGCGTGACAGCACCTTGTCGCCGTTCTTGAGCGTCAGGTCGATGTGGAACATGCCCTTGGCCGGAATGGCGTGAACTTTGGCCGGCGGCACCGGAGCGGCTTGCTGAGGAGGCATCATTTGCGCCGGATGCGCGTGGCGCAATGGTGCGCCAGGATACGGAAGGGTGACGGGATTCGGGTAAACCCGAGCCGGGAATGCCGAAACCGGGTACTCCGGACGCGAGGCCAACTTCTCTTCCGTAACGGAAAGACACTCCACATTGCTGCGTGGGATCCAATGCGTTGTTCCGTTTTCCTTTACGATGATAAAGTCATCCGTCATGCGGATGAACTCGCCAGCGTACGAATGCCGCTGACCGGTGGTCGTGACAACACAATAGGCACCAGCGGCGGGAACTTCTTCGCTCGGCTTGATGATGTGGGGTCGAATCGATGTCGGTCCGACCTTAATGAAGTCCGCGTGCGGTGGATGCACGGTGCCAGGCTGAGGGTGCCAGAACCCAACAGCAGCGTTCTGCAGGTGCGACAGCACAGGGCAAGCGTTGACGGCCGTGGCAAAGGGGCAGCCTTCGCAGTCCGCGCAGCTTGAGCCAGCGGGACATTCCGTGCATTGCGATGCTGGACACTGTGACGCCGGGCATTGTGCCGCTTCCACTGTTTGGGTGACAGCTGCAAACGGGCAATGTCCGCAGTCTGTGCAGTCAGCGATTGTCGTGCAGTCAGCACACTCGCTCGCACAGCACTTAGACGATGTTGTGATGGTGCCTGTTGCAACCTGACAATTCTGACAAGTTGTTGCTGGCACAAACACGTTAGTTTCTTGAGCCGCGCAAACGCCGCAATTGGTCACCGTTGCTGTGCAATGAGGATCATGCACTGCTTTTTCGCAACTGGCTCCCACAGAGATCGGGCACTCGGGCGCGCAGCGATCAAGAATCTTGACGATCTCTTGAACGTCTTGGATATGGTCTTGGGCAGCCGTCACAGTCAATGTGTTCGAAACCGCCTCGGGGACGACCGAAACATTCCATTCCCGCGTTTCGCAGGCAACGTGGTTCTCGTGCAACCGAAGAATATCGCCAACCGCCTTTGTCATTTCGACAGCGGGGACATTCTTCAAGCGGATTTTCAACTGCGGCGAACTTTGCGAGCGCGTCACGCTGATCGCATCAGTTTGATGTGCGAAGTTTGACGCGTTCTCTTCAACCGTGGCTTCCACTTTTGTGCCTTCGCATTGCAAGCGAATGACACCGTCCTTCTCTTGGATCTCGATCTTGTTTGCCTTGATGCGGTAAGGCTTGTCGCCAATCACAACGGTAACAACATTGTTCCCCGTCGCTCGGATGGCCATCGCCTGGTTTTGTCCCTCAACGACTTTGCGCACAGTGATGTGAGGGTGAATCTGAACGGCTGTGGCATGCAGCGCGGCGGCTTCCTTGGACAACTTGAATTCCGGGCCCGGCGCATAGTATTGAATGACATCCCCTGCGTAGTACGGGCTGGTCTGCGTCGGGGCGACTTCTTTCACCGTGGCGATAAACGTCTCTTTGTCCTGGAGACCCGTCACTTTCTTAATGACATTGCCATCGGCCGTAACAAACACCTGAGTGGGAATGGACGTGATGCCAAACTTCTTGGTTGTCGCCTGATCGTCGTCGATGTCGACCTGGACGACCTTGCAATGGCTGCTCAGAACCTTGGCAACATCCTCATCCGTGAAGGTTTTCTTCATCTCTTGGCACGGTGAGCACCAATCCGCGGTGAAGGAGTACATCACCACTTGATTTGCCTCTGCACAGCAAGTGCCAGATTCGCAAGCCGGGGCACTCGCCTTGGTTGAACATTGGCAGGCTTGCTGTGTTGAGATTGCCTGTGCCGCTGCACAGCAGGCTTGCTCTCCTGTCGTGTCTTCTTGCTGGGCCTGAGCAATCGCCGGCAGCAGCAAAATGGCGATTGCGAACGCGAGTTTGCGCATAAAGATCTCCTTATCAATGGCGCAAAGTGACAGAAGCGAGCATTTGGCGGGACGATCTGCACCGGCGCTCGCACAAAATTCCGGGGCGGGATTGAACCAAAAGTGACCGAGCACGGAAAGGTCAACAACCGCCGGCAAAGAGCGGTGTTCGCGTGGACTCGGCGCTCCGCGCAAACTGAATGTGCTGTTGGGCCGCGCGTACGCTCACCGTTGTGTCTTTGTGCGGAACTCAACCCGTATAGCCACGGTTGAATGCAATGTCAGCCGTGCCAGCAGTGAGTTTGCCGGAAACTTGTGTGCCTGCCGGTTATTGCGCATTTATCGAAATTGCTTTCTCGATCGAATTGGAATCCGTGGAGAGCTTTGATGATTGTGCCGATGATTCCAGATGCACGGACCTTGCCCCGCCGCGGCAGGTCTGTGGAATGCGCGCTGATGCGCGCATTCCCCGGGGGGAAGACTTGTAGTAGGCAACAGAGACACCAGAGGTTCGCGCCATGGGACGCCAGGCTATTGCCGCGGTCATCGTTATTGCATGCACATGGGTGACAGCCCACGCGCAGTCAAACGGTGATTCATTCCGTGACTATCCGGTCAGCAATGGATCCGCGCAGCAGATCCAAGCATTGCTGCAAAGCCAGCTCAATCAACTGGGCGTGTCGGGAAGGATCACGGCCGATCCGGACCGCAATCGTTTGATTGTGCAGGGCGGCGAGAACGTCCAGCGGTTTGTTGTCGACTATTTGGCACGCAACTCCGCATCTCCGCAAGGTGGGGCGCAGGTTCCAGCCATGCACCCTGCGGCCGGGCAAATGCCCCCACAAGCAGCTGCCCAACAGCCGCAAACACAGCTTCGGCCCCAGGCGACGAACTTTCCGCCGAATGGCGCCACTGGCACAGCTTACAACGCTGGCGGTCCAAATCTTCATCAACCGCGAGGGACCGGCCCAGCCGTTTCGCCAAGCGGGTTGCTTACGAAGACCTACAAGATTGCCGCTGATTTGCTGCCAACTACGGAAAACCATCTTAAGCAACGTTATGCCCAAGTTGCTGACGTACGCGTGGCATCAATTCCCGAGTCCGGAACATTGATTGTCGTTGCGCCTGCTACCATGCAAGAAGAGATTGCGGCCCAAATCGCACAAGCAGCCACGCTGCCACAACAGCATCGCGTGATTCCCGGGGGGCTACAGCCGCGCGAGCAGCAACAACCCACCAGCGTTTTCAACAACCAGGATACGCAGTGGGACTTGCGCGCAACCGAGCCAACGCAGCGTTACCAGGAATATGCCCAACAAGCTCGTCAATTTGAGCAGCAAGCACGGCCGGAGCAAGCCACTCGTCCAGAATCCACTGGGCCGGTCGTCAACCAAAGTCATCAATATGTCCCGCAGAACGGACAGCCAAACGTCAACAACGCGACGTTGGGCCACTTGGGCGTACAGCAAGATCAAGGACGCGGAGTCGATCTGAAGTCCAACGCCGCTCCAATCATCAATGCGCTGCGTCAAGGCTTTGGCGACCGCATCTCCCAGCATGCGTTCAACGGAGATCCCGCGGGCGCAATCTACACGATTGACCTCGGCGACGAGTACGGAACGGTCCGCCTGGATTGGAATACTCGCACGAACAAAGTTGTTGTGCGCGGTTATGCCCAGATGCAGGAACGCATGGTGCGGCTGCTCTTGGCCTTGGACAATCAGGAAGCTCTTGCTCGCGGGCAAATCCGCTTCAAGTCCCTGGGCAAAGCTGATCCGCAAACTGTCCTGCAGTTGGTTTCAGCCGTTCAAAGAGAATTGAGCGGCACAGCGTCAACCGGACCGAGCAGCTACATGGTCGGCAACTTGTTCTATCGCCGACAGCCCCAGGATGGAGCCCCCGCGGCGCCGCAGAACCAGCCTGGCCAACCGCAAGGACAAGGGTTGTTGCAGCCGACTCCGTTGGCGGGTGCCAATCCCCAACGACCAGTCCGCGCCGAAGTTATCGAAGGCATCGGCATCGTGCTTACGGGTACAGAGAATGACTTGAATCAGTTGATGGATTTGATTCAGCAAATCATCAATGAAAGCGATCTTTCCGAACCGCTTGTCGAGCTCTTCCCGTTGCGGCACGTTGACAGCGTCGCGCTGGGGCCGGTCGTGCAAGGCATTTACGATGCCCAATATGCGATTCGGCGAGGCCCGGTTTCTATCACTCCGTTTGCCAATCCGAACTCGTTGTTGTTGATTGGCCAGGAAGGAGCCGTTCAGGCGGCAAAAGAGTTGATCGGCCGCTTGGATCAGCGAGGATCGCCCGGGGCGCAGTTCCGCGTTTTCCCTTTGCGGTATGCCAATGCAATCACCGTTCAGACCGCAATTCAAAACCTGTTTCAAGGACAGAATCCAGACACGCTGGAACCCATCGTTGTTGTGATTGCCGACGATCGCACCAACACACTTGTCGTACGGGCCAGCCAGCGTGACTTGCTGGAAGTTGAGTCGCTGATTCGCCAATTGGATGTCACTGACGTTGGAGACGGGTTCGAATTGGAACTCCGCATCTTCCCGCTGCAGAACACGCAGGCCGCTGATCTCATTCAGGTCTTGCAAGAGATCATCATTGGCGGCGCAACAGGCGGACAACAAGGTGGGTTTGGCGGCGGCTTCGGTGGCCAGCAAGCTCTCGGAGCCGCGGTTGGACAAACACCAGCCAGCATTATTCTCGGTGACTTGCGCTCCGGCATCCTCAGTGAAGTGCGGCTGACGGCTGACTTGACCGGCAATACGGTCATTGTCGCGGCACCAATCGAATCGATGGCTTTGATCGAACACCTGATCCTCACGCTGGACAGGCCGGCAGGGATTTCCGCCGAGATTAAGGTCTTTCCCGTTCTCAACGGCGATGCAACACAATTGGTAGAGATGTTGCGCACGCTGTTTGGGCAGCAAGCCACGCAAGGTGGTGGCGGCGGCTTTGGTGGGCAACAACAGCAACTCGTCGCACCGCCCAGCGGTGGGTTTGTGCCGTTGCGATTCGCCGTCGACGTGCGAACCAACAGCATCCTCGCTGCGGGAACACCCAACGATTTGCTCACAGTCGAAGCGATTATCACCAACATTGACGCGAACGACGTCGTCAATCGCAACATGTTCGTCTATCGCTTGAAGAATACGCCTGCGGTCGACATCGCCAACTCCATCACGGCAATCCTGCAAACGGAAGCCGACCTGCTGGGTAACCAGACGAATTTCCAAGCCCTGCAAAATCAGATTGTGGTGGTACCGGAGTCCATTACCAACAACCTGATCGTCATCACGCCAAACAGTCAGCTGGAAGATCGGATCATTGAGATCATCCAGGCGTTGGACCAACAACCGCCAATGGTGATGATCCAAGTGTTGATCGCGGAAGTTGCGCTCAACAATACGGATGAGTTTGGAGTCGAACTTGGCCTGCAGGATTCGATTCTGTTTGATCGAAGCCTGGTTGGTGATCTGCTGACAACAACCAATACCACGCAGACACAAACACCTGGTGGCTCAATTGTCACGGAAACACAAGAGATCATTCAGTCCGCGACAGTCACGCCAGGATTCCTGTTCGCCAATCCGCAGACGCCGCTGCCGAACTCGGCAGGCGATAACGCCAGAACCGGCACGGTTGCCACGCAGGGCCTGACGACATTCTCCGTCGGTCGTATCAATAACGAACTCGGCTACGGCGGTTTGGTTCTTTCCGCCAGCAGCGAAAGCGTGAGCGTGCTGATCCGAGCACTGCAAGAAAGCCGCCGCCTGGACGTGATTAGCCGGCCGCAGATTCAAACTTTGGACAATCAGCCGGCGTTTGTTCAGGTCGGCCAACGAGTGCAATTGCCAGGCACGTCGACATTTGATCCTGACACCGGGCAGACCATCCTTGGAACCGGCGCTCAACAGAACGTCGGTATCATCCTTGGCGTGCAGCCGCGGATTTCCATCGGCGATCCCAAGACCCCGCTGGATGATCAGGTGGTCATGCAGATTGACATTGAGAAGTCCGAAGTTGGACCAGAGGCCGAAGGAACGCCCATCTCCATCAACGCGCAAGGCGACGTGATTCGTACTCCACGAATCAACACCGTCACCGCTCAAACGACACTCAATGGTGTCGATGGACAAACCATCGTCCTGGGTGGCTTGATCACCAAGTCCGAGAGCAAAGTCCATCGTCGCGTGCCGCTTCTGGCTTCAATTCCGGTCCTTGGTCATTTGTTCCGCTACGATTCGAAGGCGACTCGCAAGACGGAATTGATGATCATCCTGACGCCGCGAATCTTGCGCTCTCCGGAGGAAGAAGAGTACTTGAAGCGAGTGGAGAGCGCGCGAATGAGCTGGGTACTCGCCGACGTGAACAACATTCACGGTGGCGAAGGACTGCACTCGCGGTACGAGCCCTATGGCGAACCGAGCATGGTCGTTTACCCCGACCTGAATCCAGACGGAGTGTTGTATCCGGAAAATGGCATGCCTGGCGGTCCCACTCCGCTTGAGCCGATTCCGGGCGGACAGCCTACCCCGGGTAATGGACCAATGGCACCCATGCCATCAGCGGGAATGAACCAGCCGCCGCAACCGCCGCAGGAAAATTTCATGAATTTCATGGGCAATGAGGGCGGCGTGCAGCAAACCGGATACTACGGGAACGGCGGATATCAACCAACCATGCGTGGCTATCAGCCTGGCAATCGCGGAATGCAACAGGGCTCGATGCAGCAGAGCCCGATGCAACAAGGTGGAATGCCGCAGGCCGGAATGCAACAAGGCTCGATGCAGCAAATCAATCGGGCGGGATTTGATCCGCAATATGCTCAGCCGCAATACGATCCGCGGTACTACCAACAGTTTGGTCCGTTGCCGCCACCGGACCGTATGGCGCCTCAGCCCAACTATCGTTGACATTTCACCCGCTCGCACGTCGGTTGTGTGTCAGCGTGCATTGGATGATTCTAAGCTCGCCAGAAGTACGGCTTCCGCGCACACCACGAACAACATAGCGCCAGTGGCTGTCGGCACTGACATGCCATTCGCCTCATCGGACAAGGATGGATTGATGAGCCGTTACAAAGACAACGCGCCTTTGAACTCCCTGAGCAAGCCCGTCATGCTTCTCGCATTGGGGGTCTGGTTGAGCATGTCGTTGGGCTGTACTTCCGGTTTCGATATGCGGAAGGACATCCCTTGGCCGGAGCTCGTCAACTTTGATGAGCCCAAGAAGCCGCTCAAGATGGTGGCAATGTGGCAAGACACGGTCAAAAACCAAACCGGCAAGCCGGCAATCCGTGGTTTTGGTGGCAGGGTGATCTTCTACGGTGCGGACGAATCCAAGCCCGTCAAAGTTGATGGGGACGTGGACGTCTTCGCGTTCGTGGAAACATCGCACAAGCGAGATGACACGCAGCCGGACCGAAAATTCGTCTTCACTCGTGACCAGGTTGCCAAGCACTACAGCGAAAGCAAACTTGGGCACTCCTACAGTTTCTGGCTGCCGTGGGAGCAAGTGGGTGGCGAAACCTTGCACATCACGCTTATCGCGCGCTTTACACCCGCCGAAGGCGGCGGCACGGTTCTTAGCGAGCAAAGCCGCTACATTCTGCCGGGCTTGAATCCTCCGGGAAGCATCTATTCGGAAATGCAGCCGCAAGACTATCCGGATCCCGGCCCTTCGCGATACCAGAACGTCACGCAGATCGGCTACTACGAGGACGCTGGGCAATCGATGTATCGCGAGCCACCGCGCAGCCGTGCGTATTCCATCAACGTTCCGCCACTTGGCCGCGACTCAGAAATTGGCTACCGGATGTCGCACGCAAATCAGCTGCAAGCTGTTGAAACCGGCAGCGCGCAGCAAGCGACGATGTACGAACGACCGACGTATGAGCAGCAACAAGGCGCTGGACAATACCAGCAGAACAACTATCCACAAATGGGCGGAATGGCACCTGTGCAAATGCAGCCGCAGCCTCAGACAAGTGCGTCTTCGCACCAGCAGCGATACTTTTCACCTGGGACGGGAGGTTCGCCGGTCCGGACGCAACCGCCACTTTCCGTTAATAACTACGATGCGAATCGATGGAATCGCTTCACTAACGCTGGAAACGTCGTCGAGAGAATGTCGGCACAAGGCCGCCCGGCCTATTCCCCGCCGCGCCAGCCGATGAATTCTGGTTTGTACCCCGATTTGGGATTCCAGTCCTCCCGTTGGCAGACGACGTATTCGCACCAGGATCCCCGTCTCCCTGCGAGCCAGTCACCTGCAGCCGGCTATCATCGACCTGCCACACTCCCGGTTCAAGCAGGGCAAGTTTCTTCGCAAGGTCTCTCTCAGCCGTACTGGCAACCTGCCCTTCAAGGACAACTGTCGAGCCCTCGATTCTAGTCGTGACGATCCCATTCCCGGTGTTGTCCAGAAAACGGGCTGAGTCAAAGGGACGCGATAACCGCTCGGCGATGTTCGCCTGGGGAATCAGCGGCGCGCGAAAACCGAGTTGATAGCGGATACGGAAGACCGTTGTTTCCTCGCCCCCGCTGTTTGCGTCTTGGTTGTTTTGATTGAGGTTGTTCAGCTGCAGCTCTTGCACCTGAGTGTCAATCGCCGTTCCCAGGATGCTGGCGAAGTCCTGGCTGTCAGCGCCAACAAACTGCCCTTGCGCGCCTTCTCGCGTGAAGCGTTCGTCACCGGTGATAACGCCGGTTTCAGCGGTTGTGTCTTGGGTTGTGGCGCCTGCTGCGGTCCCGGCGGTTCCCCCAAGATTTGTTCGTTGGCCGGCGGTCGCTCCGGTGGCTCCACCGACGGTCCGACTGCCAAAAAGACCCGAGGTGGTGGTCTGGCCGGAGGCCGAAGTCACGCACGCCGCGGATACGGCTGTGACAAACATCATCGCGATAACTCGTTGGCAGCAAAATAGATAGCGCATTTCAGGACCCTACGGTTTGAGCAAGATTGGTCTTGCTATTGTAGCTCCAAATCAACACTTGGGCCGGTTTTCGTGGTTTCCGCAGCGAAAAGCGGCAATCCCCCATAATGCATTCAGGCACCCCATCGCCATCTCTATGAAACCCCGTCGCCTGCGCGATGGTATCGCTTGCATATGGGAGGATTGTCCTCAAGATGATGAGGCCGTCCGCCCTACCCCCCAAGTCATACATCGCTGGACAGGAGAAAACCGTGACCCACCGCAAATGGCCAATTGTGGCCGCAATGTTGTGTTGTTTCGCCACAGTTCTTTTTGTGTCGGCGCCGGTCTTGGCCAAGCGGGCAGACGTCATTCGGCTCCTGCCCCAGAATACCTATGTCTACGTCTCTGTTGCCAATGCCCCGGAATTGGCAGACAAGTTCATGGAGACAGGCTTTGGCCAAATGTTGCAAGATGACCAGCTTGCGCCGGTCCTTGGACAGCTTTTCGATGAACTCGAAAACCTTGCCAGCCCCGTGACCGATGAAATCGGGCTCACGCTGACTGATTTGACCATGATCCCACAGGGCGAGTTGACCTTCGCCATCTTGGAACAAGGCCCGAACATGGACCCAGGTGTGGTCCTGTTTGCCGATGTCCATGAACAAATGCTGGCCGTGCAACAAATGCTCGATCGTGCGGATGAAGAGTTCGCGCGAGGCGACCGCAGCAAGACGGTTGAAGAAGTCGACGGCACGGAACTCATCTACTACGACATGCCCGGCGACAGCGATTTCGTCTACTTCGAGAAAGAGGGAACGCTCGTTATCTCAAACAGCCTGCCAGCTTCGCGAGAATTCCTGGCGACCTGGTCCACCGGCCGCAGCAACGGCTTCCACACTAACCGTGCTTTTGCCACGGTGGTTGACCGCAGCCGTGGACCCCGCGGCGAGAAGCCGCAGATTACGTGGTTCGTTGATCCAATCGCCTTCATCAAAAGGGCGAACAACGACGACTTCATCATGAACAACATCATGGATCGGTTGGGCCTCAACGGTTTGAAGTGCGTCGGCGGAAGCGTCATGTTCGCTACTGAAGATTATGACGCTGTGAGCCACTTCCATATCATCATGGATCATCCTCGCCCCGGCATGTTGAACGTGCTGGCCTTTGAGCCCGGTGAGATGATCCCGGAGCCGTGGATTCCGGCTGACGTCAGCACGTATATGGCGATGAACTTCAACTTCCAAGATGCTTTTGACACCACCGCTGAGATGGTCAACCCGCTGTTGGGTGATGACGGTTTAGAACAACAGGCGGAGAACGCGTTCCGGCAATTGAATGTGGAGTTCCAGGACGAGATTCTTGCCGCCTTGGATAACCGCGTTGCCTACAGCGCTTGGATTCAAGAGCCGGTCACAATCATGAGCCAAGGCCAGGTGATAGGCTTCAAGCTCAAAGACGGCAATGCGTTCAAGCCAACGTTCGACAAGATCATTGAAGTGATCAAGCGCAACGCGAACATCGAAGAGCGCCCCTTTGCTGGCAAGACCTACTATGCGTTCGAATTTGGTCTTCAGCAGCCAGATCCAGAAGAGAATCCCTTCGGCGCGCAGCCGCCTTCGCCTTGTTTCATGATCCTGAATGATTACCTGCTCATTTCGGACAGGACATTTGCCTTGGAAGAAGCCATTCGTGCCAGCCGTGGTGACGTGGCCACGTTGGAAAGCGATCCGGACTTCCAGCTAGTGATGGAAACCGCCAAACGCCTCGCCGGAGGCGAGCCGGCGTTGATCGGCTTCAGCCGGCCAGAAGTGGGCCTGGGCTATCTCTACAACCTGGCCACTGGTGACGCGGCGCGCGAAGGATTGCGAACGGTTGCTGAGCAAGAAGAACAGTTTTCCGGCCTCAGCCGTCTCCTTGAGGAGAATACCCTGCCACCTTTCGAGGACCTGGCCGGCTACTTGGCGCCCACAGGCGGAATTCTCACCAGCGATGAGACTGGCTTGCACTATACGTCCCTTGGCTTAAAGACCAAGGCCAGAGAAGAAGCCCAAGAAGACGGCAATCGCTAACCCAGTTATCTGGGAAATGCCAAACCAACCGCGGTCAAGCCTTGAGCTTGGCCGCGTTTTTTTTGCATGTTGGTCTCCAACTTTTGCTGTACTAATCAACTGCCCGGGGTGAGATCTCGACGACGCGGAAGTTCCGGAAGGAAAGATCCGTCGTTGGATCGTGCGCCTGCAACGCAAAGGTCCCCGGCTCAATGCGTTGGCCTTGCCGTGGATTCTCACGCGGCTCCCGCTCGTCCGTCCAGTCCGTCACGGGATATCCATTCACCCACACGGCCATGTGCTTGCCAGAACAGACAATGGTCTTCACAAACCACAGCCTGTCATCCGGAATCACGCGCCGTGCGGCCTGACGGCGGAAAATCGCTCCGGTCCCGGCATCCACTGGCTGCGTACGATCGTCATTTTCAAATCCATTGTGGATCTGGCTCTCGTACCCTTGTTGGAACTGTCCGGGAATACAGCGAAAGAAGATACCGGAATTGAGTCCGTCTCCGTTGACCTTGACTTCCGTTTGCGCGATGAAATCTCCGTAGCTAACCTTCGATTCCAATTGACCGGGCCCGCCAGAGACATGCAGTTCCGCATCCGCGAAATCAAACGTCGCGTCGCGTCGTTCAGCATCCGTCCAACTATCCGCATACGAAGAAGCTGACATCAGGTTCGCCAGGTTCAGCGGCCGCAACTTGATATTACGAAAGGCAACCGCCCCGGAATTGAGTTGCAGCAGGATATGTCCTCGACCGAGAAAGTCGGGATCGGTGTAGTCGAGCACGGTTTCACCATCCAACTTCACGGTGAACTTGCCGCCATCGGCAACAACGTGAAATTGTTGCCACTCGTTCTTGTCCCGCGATCGTTGTTGATCCTCATCGCCGGTGGCAACTTGCCGTCCAACAAAGCTGCCGGTGGGGAAAGGGCTGACGCCGACATCGGCGATGTTAAGCTCGTAGCAATCCTCTGCCGGATTGCCTGGCGATGTGGGAGCATGCAGGAAGATTCCGCTATTGGTTCCCGCCTCGCTTTTGAAGTCGGCGATTAACTCGAAGTCGCCAAACTGACTGTTGGTTTGCAAGAAGCCGGGCTCGCCTTCGCTGACAGTAATCGAGCCATCTCTCACTTCCCAGTTGGCATCGCTGGTTTGCGTCCAGCCAAACAGAGTTTCTCCGTCAAAGAGTTGTATCCAACCGTCGGCAACTTCTTCCGCTGTGAGTTGGTTCTGCGCCACGGGCGTGCCCTGGCTGTCCGGACGGGATTTCTCTGCTTGCGGAGGATTGCAGCCCCCCGAAAGCATCGCGGCAACAACAAGACAAACGCAGGCTGCGGAGCGAATCATCGGGCGGTCTCACTGTTTGAAGAAGATTCCACGGCGATCTCATCCGCGCGGACAACATAGTCAAAGTTCATGAATTCTCCCTTTTCCGAATTCAATTCAACTTTGCCTGTCAAACGCACCATGACTCCAAGTGCGAATTCTTCGTTGCTGGTGAATATCACGTCGCCGGCCATGCCTTCGGCTGAGCCATCACGTATGTGATACCAGTTTGTTCCCAAGATTTGCGGCGAGGCTTTCACAACCGTTCCGCGGACTTGCACGCTGCTCCCGGCAAATTCGGCGTAGCGCTCATTCAGACTTGCGATAGAGATTCCGCCAGTTGGCGGTTCCACTACCGGAATCTCAATCTCGGTTGAGTTTTCGCCCGCGCCAGCGGATTCCGGCGAGAGTGTGGACCCAGTCGGCGGAAGGCTCCGGCGAACAATGTTGCGTTCCTGATCAACAACCGCCGCAGCATCCACAAAATAGATTTCCGGGAAAGTCCGGTCCAAAGTTGCGCTGTAGAAGTCCAACATCTTCTGCGCGTTTTCAACAACCACCAGATCGCCCAAGTAGGCCTCCAGCGGAGGAGAAGCCACCCAGATGTGCGTCTCTTCGCCCAATGCCAACCGCAGGATCGTGTAGTTGCCAATATCGTGAGTCTCCTTCACAACCGCGGCCGCCATGCGCTCAGATTCTTCAGCGATTGGTGCGGGTGAATCGTCGCTGGGCAGCATGCCTGTGATAAGCACGCCAACCAAGACAATCGCCGCGGCGGCGAAGAAGACAAGGCCTTTGTTCTTGCTGAAAAAATCGACCATTGATGTAGCGGCGTGAAGCGTGTGGCAGCGTTGGTGAATTCTCATCCGCACGTCAGCCTACGCCTCATCAGGAAACCCGTCAAAGGGTCTCGCTCATTGAGCAAGACGAAGGGCCAGATTCCGCTGTGGAATCCAGCCAGTCGTCGTGCGGTCGCGGTGGTTGTCGCAAAGCTACTGCTTGCGGGCCAGCTTAAGCTTGACAACTTCCGACGGTTTGCCGTCGGTCCATTGGGTCCATTCGGATTCGATCGTGTTTTCATCCAGGAAGCGAACGATACCTTGATGCATATGGGCGTCCGTTTCCGGTTTGATGTTGGCTCCGCCAGCGAACTCAAACGTAATCTTGTCGCTGCTGGGGGCATTTGCCTTCATTCGTGGCTGATTTCCCAGCACGCAATAGTGGGTCAAAACCAGGTCATCGCCATCCTGGTAGTAGAGCGTGATCATCTCGTGCGGCTGTCCGGGGAACAACGTTTCATGAATCGCGCTGCCACCGGCGGTCTCGCGATACACAGAGACGATCTCCTCAGTCGGTTTACCGTCCTCGCCAACGGCAACCCACTCGCCAACCAAGGTTTTGATCTTCGCCAAGGCTGGAGACTCCGGAGTGGTGTGTTCGTGGTCTTGAGCCTGGGCACCGGTGGGGGAGCCCAACAGCACCATGATCAGTAAGGCTCGCACGAATTGTCGGGACAAGATTGGCAAGCTCTGCATTTCAAACTCCTGTTCATAGATCGTGAAATTGACTGAGATCCGCGTAGCAGATCAAGATTCCCGTTGCTATGAACAGGACGAATCTGTCGAGCGCGTTTCGACAGAAAAAATCCCCGTGTCCTTCACCTCCCCCGTTGAGCCAACTATTCCGAATAGCAATAATTGTGGAAAGGAATCGCCGTCACTGGCAACTCTCATACCGGCCAGGCGTCTGCCCTGCCGACACGACCTGGCAATCCTCCCGCTGCATTACCGAGAACACCAATGAGACCCATTCATCGACCGCGTGTGCTTGCCTCCGTATCTTTCATCGCAATGTTTGGCACGCTGCTGGGAGCGGTGCTGGCGATTTCCGGCCAGGCTTCGGCCCGATTGTTAGCTCCAAGCGTCTCTGTCGCCGCGGAGTTGCAAGGCAATGAAGTCACCATTCCGGAAACCCCCGCCGGGAAGCGGCTGGCCGAGTTTCTCAAAGTTGTGAAAGCCGGCGATGAGGATGCTCGCCAGGCTTTCTCCAAGGCCGGTTTTGTCAAGGACGATGAAGAGTCGGTCAAAACTCGCACTGGGCAATTGGGCGCCATGAAGTCCATGGTTGCCGACGCCAAACTGGTCCGCGTTGCCAGTTCCGCGGCGCATCGCCTGACAGTTGTCATGGCAGTTGCCGACGGCGAAGCGACAATCACGCTTGCCGTGGAAGAGGACGAGCCGCACCGGATTGCCTCGCTCTCAATTGCACGCGGTCCAGCAGGTGAGACCGCTGAAACGCTCGAACCGTTAACGGCGAAGGACATCGAAGCGATCATTGAGGAGTCCGCTCAACAACTCGAAGAGAAGTATGTCTTTCCCGAAGTTGGCGACAAGATGGCGGCGCACTTGCGAGGTGGACTGAAAGACGGCAAATACAGCGAGATCTCCGAACCTGACGTATTGGCCCAACAACTCACGGAAGAACTGCGCGAGATCTGCCATGACCGGCATCTTGGCATGCGGCCGGCTGCGCCTCCTCAAAACGGAGCGCCGCGTATGCGTCCGCGAGGTTTGAATCACGGTTTTGTAAAGACAGAAATGCTGCCCGGCAACATCGGCTACATCAAGTTCAACGCGTTTCAGCCAACGGAAGAAGCGCTCCGCGTGGCCGCCGCGGCGATGGAATTTGTTCGTGATGCGGATGCCCTAATCTTTGATGTGCGAGAAAACGGCGGCGGTTCACCACGGATGATTGTGTGCCTCACCAGCTATCTCTTCGAGAAGCGAACGCACCTGAACAGCTTCTACGATCGCATTACAGGCGAAACAACTGAGACCTGGACAACCGAGGAGACGCCAGACTGGCGGTTCCCCGCGGACATGCCCGTTTATGTGCTGACCAGCAACTACACGTTCTCAGCAGCAGAGGAATTCACATACAACCTGCAGTGCTTGAAGCGGGCCACGATCGTCGGCGAAACCACAGGCGGCGGCGCGCATCCGGTTCGTGGTGAATTCGTTGGTGGGCGAATGATGCTTCGCGTGCCGTACGCGCGGGCAATCAATCCCGTGACAAACACCAACTGGGAAGGCGTGGGGATCACGCCCGATGTGGAATGTTCCGCCGCGGACGCGCTCGAGACGGCTGTCGAACATGCCAAAGCGGCAATTGACGACGCGGGGTAGGCCAACGTTTGCATGCCGGCGCGAAGTATCGCGCCTCGCACTCCCTATTCGGGAATAATGAGTTGCGTTGCTGCGGCTTGATACCCGCGCTCGGTTCGCGCGCAGAAAAATATCATTGGTCAATGCCAATAATCCAGTGCGTCTCAATTTTGGGCGCGCAGCCCCTTGGCCAGACGGGGGGAATTTCCCCCCTTATCATCCCCACCGAGTGCCCCCTGGAAAACTGAATTTCGCTCCGTGGGGTGACGCATAATGCGTGGGGCCGCTATCGGTCGCCACGAAGCCCAAGCAAGAATTTTCAAACGCGCCTTGCTCGCTGCGCAGCTTTTGTTGGAAATTGCCAGCACGATCTTTGGCAATTGAATCAAGACT
>CALJLD010000102.1 GCA_937982665.1 uncultured Planctomycetales bacterium | reverse complement strand
TGCAAGCGGCCGTCTGCATTGCGGCAACCAGCCTGGCGATGGTGGCTGGATTTCTATCCCTGATTCCCGCCGGCGCGCTGGTGCGAGAATCGATGATCCTGGCCGTCCTCGCCCCGGCATACGGAGAATCCAACGCCATCCTCGCGGCAATTGTGCTCAGACTCGTCTGGCTGGTGGGCGATTTGGTGATTTCAGGAGGGCTCTATGCTACGGTTAGAAGGAGAGAGGGGATGAGAGACTAGAGGCTAGAGGCTAGAGAAAGAAGAAAGTTGGCGGCATGGCCCCATCGCGCGGCAGCCTGGCCATGAATCGCCGCCGTGTTCATAAGCCCAAACGAACGTTAACCGACCATCCATTGTCCCTTCCCCTTATCCCTTTCCCCTTACCTCTTACCTCTTTCCTCTTTCCACAACTTGCCCAACAATCCTCCCAATCCCGAACTCATCTCCATCGTCATCCCCGTCCTGGATGAAGAGGAATCGCTGCGCGAGTTGCATCGCCAGATCAGCGCCGTCGGCGAACAACACGGCTACACGCTGGAAGTGATCTTCATCGATGATGGCTCGCGCGATGCGTCGTGGGATGTGATCGAAAGCCTGGCCGCGGAAGACTCGCGCGTGCGCGGGATTCGCTTCCGTCGCAACTTTGGCAAAGCGTCGGCGCTTTCCGCAGGGTTTGGCGTCGCCAAAGGGACGCGAATCTTCACGATGGACGCCGACTTGCAGGATGATCCCGCCGAGATCCCCAAGTTCCTGGCGCGGTTGGAAGGAGAAGCGAACACGGCAAGCGCCGCATCGCAAGAATCGCCTGCGGAGAACGAACAACAAGCTGGCAAGAAACGATCGCCCGATAGCACGCGCTGTGACGTCGTCAGCGGTTGGAAGCGCAAGCGGCATGACCCTTGGCATAAGGTCTTTCCGTCGCGCGTTTTCAACTGGATGGTCCGCAAAACCATGGGTGTTCCGCTGCATGACCACAACTGCGGCATGAAGTGTTATCGCAGCGAGGTCCTCCGCGAGATTCGGCTCTATGGCGAGTTGCATCGCTTTGTGCCGGTGTTGGCTCACGCCCGAGGCTTTAAAGTGGCCGAGGTGGAAATCAACCATCGGCCGCGAGAGCACGGTCGTTCCAAGTATGGCATGTCACGGTTGCTCAAAGGTTTCCTCGATCTGCTGACCGTGAAGTTCATCGTCGGTTACGGCAAACGGCCCCAGCATTGGTTGGGCACGTTTGGTTTGTTGAGCTTTGGTTTCGGCGCCTTCATGCTCACGGTGCTGGCCATCTGGTGGGTGCTTTCGCGGACAATCCCGGGTTGGACCGAGTTGCATTTGCATCAAAGAGCCGTGTTCTTCTATTCGTTGGGGTTGTTGCTTTTCGGAGGCCAGTTGATGTCCGTCGGTTTCTTGGCGGAACTTCTGATTGCCCACAACAGTCACGACGCGGACACATATTCCATCGTGGCGGAAACACCTGAGTTCTCATCTGACGAGCATCGCCATGAACGCAACGCATCTTAAGCCATCGCCACTTGAGCAGCAGAAGCGCCGCGACAACGCTCGCCCGCTGCGGTGGAGTTTGTACATGGTGATGATCGCTGTGGCGGTGGGAAGCTCGGCAGGGCGAATCCTGCTGCAGACGGACAAATCTCAGCCGCATCCTTTCTTGTCATCCAACGACAAAAGCCGTTGGGCCACGGTTCGTGCGCTCGTTGAGAAGAATACGTATGAGATTGACGACATCATCGCGAACCCGGATTGGCACACGGTCGACAAAGTCCAGCATCCCAACAAGAACGAAGTTGAACGGTTCTATTCCAGCAAGCCGCCGATTCTGGCGACGATGGCTGCCGGCATCTATTGGCCCATCTATCACTCGGAGGAAATTGAAGCTTGGGTGACCGGCACTGAAACGTCGGCGGAAGATGATGGCAGCGGACATGCGGACGAAACCGACGCCGACCCTGGCGAAGGGACCGAAATCTCGACAACGGCGCCAGGAGAAATCGAGCGCCGTTGGACTTTGGAATCGAAGTACGCCGGCGATGTCGCAGCGGTGCTTCTGTTGTTCACCAGCGTGCTGCCCTGGTTTGTCTTCCTGGTCACAATCGCCAAGTTTGCGGATCGATATGGAACCACAACTTGGGGACGAATGTTCGTCGTCGCGACGGCCGCCTTCGGCACTTATTTGTCCTCGTTCTCAATTGTGCTGAACAACCATTTGCCAGCCGCCGCATCGGCCGCGATTGCCATCTACTGCACGTGCCGGATCTGGATCGACCGTGAGAACAAGCTTCGCTACTTCTTCCTGGCAGGGCTGTTTGCCGCTTTCACCGCGGCGTTTGAATTGCCAGGCGTGGCGTTGTTGGGTGTGTTGGGATTGTTGTGTTTGATCCGTGGCCCAGGGCGAACTTTGCTGGTCGGGCTGCCAGCGGCGGCGTTGGTGATTGCTGGCTTCTTTGGCAGCAACTACGCGGCACACCACACCCTGGAGCCGGCGTATATGCACCGCACGGCTGATCTGGATGATCCCGACAACTGGTACGTCTTTGAAGGCAGCCACTGGTCAAAAGATCCAAAAGAGCGACGCGGCTTTGACAAGGGCGAGGAAAGCCTGGAGAAGTACACGTTCCATTCACTTGTTGGCCATCACGGCATCTTTTCGTTGACGCCGGTTTGGGCACTCTCGCTGTTGGGCTTGCTGGGCATGTTGCTCACTGGCTCTGGCGCGCGACGGCTGCTGGCTTTGCTGTTGCTGGCCGTAGTTGGTGTGGTGCTGGCGTTCTGGTTGTTTTATTTCCCGGCGGAAGCCCGCAACTATGGCGGCAAAGCCGCTGGCTTCCGCGAAGCTCATTGGCTGATTCCGTTGTTCCTGGTCTTCTTGATGCCGGCGGCGGATTTCTTCAACAAGAGCCGGCTGCTGCGGTTCATTGCATTGCTGCTATTGATCGTGTCAGTTGCCGCGGTGACTTATAACGCCAACAACCCTTGGACACATCCTTGGCCTGTTGATTGGATGGAGGCGATGAACTTGCTGCCGGAAGAGTATGCACGGTAGCAGTCGAAGTTGCTTGCAAGAGAAAGTTGTGCGCGCTACTGGAGCTTAGGATGTTGATTGCCATCCTCGCTCCAAGCCGAAGCTAACCGCGCAATCTATTGATAACGGAATGTCGCGCGATGCTGGGGCAGCAATGCGCGCATCTCTCGCATGGTCAGCTGCCCCGCTGGGTGCTGCTAGCTTGTTTGTTCTGCTCAAAACACTGTGGCGCGGCAGGGCAATCATTGCTTTGTGCGCAAACAACGGTTGCAGTTCTAGCGAACATACCGCTAGCACCGATTGGGAAATCTGTTGGGGTTGTCCCGTTAATTACGGGAATTCATTCAATTGGCAAGACTTACCGTGACGATGGGTTCTAACGCTGATACCACCTGTAGCGGCTGTGCGTACATCCAGACTTGGGGGACGACAAGTGGACACCACGAAGACAACACAAGCCGGGACTCAGGAAATGGTGTGTGGAGGCGCCTCGAACCAACGATGTGGCGAGCCGAGATCCATGAAAAGAATCATCACTGCAATACTGTGTGGCGCTCTGTTCTTAGGCGTCTTTGCCAGTGCAACCCAGGCCCAACCCATGGGCCAGGGCGGACAATTCCCTGGCAATTACCCGCAGAGCTATTTTGAAGGGCAAGGCTCCTACGCAGGCGGCTACGGTGGCGGAACTGGCGCCATGCGTACGTCGCTGGGCGGGAACTATCCAGAGCATTTGTATCTGGGCTTCACCGGCGTGGATGAGGGGCTCGGCTTCCAGGGAAGCTACTTTACGCTCGGCGGACTGTTCCCGTTCTACTACGATCCGTTCGGCGGAACCTGGTACAGCGACGATCGCTTGCACCTTTCTGAAGAAGGCGGCTTCTTTGGCAACTTCGGTGTCGGTCGTCGGCAAAAGATTGGCAGCACCGTTCACGGTTTGTCCTTCTGGTATGACGTTGATGCTGATCGTCCGGATAACTTCGGCCACACCTTCCATCAATTGGGCGGTACGATGGAAGTCATCGATCCGCTCTACGAAGTGCGGCTCAATGGCTACGTGCCCATCAGCAATACTGACTTTCAATTTGGAACAGCCGCTCGGCCGTTCTTCGGCAACTTGATGCTGATTCAGCCCGGCTTTGATATCGCCCTGGCCGGAATGGACGGCGAATTCGGTTTCGCTATCCCGGGAATGGAACATTGGGCGGCGAAAGCGTTTGCTGGCTATTACTTCTATGATCCGCTGGAAAAACACGGTCCAGTTGACGGCTTTGGCGGCGGTCGTATCCGCGTGGAGTTCTCCCCGCATCACCGCGTGTCGATGAACCTGCAAGTCAACCACGACGACACGTTTGACACCACCGGCTTCTTGAACATGACCTGGCACTTCAGCGGCTCTCGCCATCCGGCAGTGAGCAGCGAAACGCTGATGCCAACGCGCCGCGCTGATCACATCTTGCGAGTGCACCAAGAGCCGATCATCGCGACGAACACGATAACGTTGCGACCGTTCAACGTCTTGCACGTGAACAACCTGGCGCCCACTGGTGGCGACGGTACGTTTGAGATGCCGTTCAACAGCCTGACGGCGGCGCAAAACAACTCCATGCAGCATGACTTGATCTATGTCCATGGCACAGGCCAGACCTACACAAACAACATTCAACTGCAACCCAATCAGATGTTGATTGGTAGTGGACCGGGCCTGGTCACCGTCCCAACTGTGGAAGTGGGCGATTTCCTGGTGCCATCCATCACGGACATCAACCCCGAACTCAACAACGCGTTTGGCCCAAGTGTGTTCTTGGCTGATGACAACCTGATTGGTCGGATCAATTTCACGGGCCCAACAGGCATCATGGGTATGGGCGTCAACAACGTCAGCCTGATTGCCAACCGGTTTAATGGCAACGCGGTTGACGGAGCCAACATTACGAACTCGACCGGTGTATTCCAAATCCAACGGAACAGGTTTGACGGCGCCGGCATGAATGGCCTGTTGATTACCAACTCGACGGGAACGTTCAACATCCTGGACAACTTCTTTGTCAACAACAACATCAACGGTGCTCACCTGCTTGGTGTGACCGGCAATGCTCTGATTGCCCGCAACCAGTTTGGCAACAACGCTCAGGTGTTCATGGCAAACGGCACGGGAATGCGGGTGACCGCAACCACCGGACTGCTTAACGTTCTGTATACTCAGAATATCGCGTTTGGTGACAATGTGGCCGCCAACTTCCAGAGTATGAATGTTGGTACGACCTTGAATACCAACGTCACGAACAATAACTTCACTCGCAACCTGAGCGATGCGCTGCAGTTCATCGCCAATACAGGTTCTACGAGTAACATCAACGTCTTCAACGAGACGATGGTCAGCAACGGTACCGCTGGCGGTGCTGCTATCCGCGTGATCTCGACGAACCCGTTTGGTGGAACGCCGTCGATCGCCAACGTGACCATTCAAGACGTGACGATTGACGTTGGCGGAGCCGGTATTGGAGCCGCGGCTGGTGTCGCCTTCAGCGACGTTGGCAATGCAAACTTCTTCGCCGTAGTGGACAACCTCACAGTGATCGATCCGATCATGTTGGGTAGCACCGGCTCCGGTTTGGACGCCACCTTCGGCAATACCACGGGTACTGCCAGTACGGTTACTATTACGAACTCTTCGTTCACCAACGTGACCAACTCCGGTTTGAGCTTCTCCGCCGGAGGATTGGGTGCGGTGCAGATTACCAACGTTGTGTCTAACTTCAACGGCACAGGTATTTCGACTGCATCCACCAGCGGCATCCTGGATGTGCACATCGACAACAGCATTTTCAACAACAATACCGGCGACGGTATGAACGTGGCGATGTCTGGTGCTGGCGTTCATATCTTGACCGTGAACAACAGCACGTTTAACAACAATGCTGACCGCGGATTTGAATTGCACTCGATGCCGACTTCGTCGCAATTCTTCGGGTTCTTCAACTCCAACGCTTTCTTGAACAACGCTGGACCGCAAGACTTCCTGGCGATGATCGACACGGGACCGAACCCGCCGATCCACTTGGGAACCTTGGTCTGCTTGGCGTTCTCGCAGAACGTTGCCAGCTCGAACTACGTGTTGACCAACGACGCGAACCCGGCCAACGGCGAAGTCGCGACACTGCTTTGGGAAGACGACGGCACGAACGTGCCAGGATTCACGCCCACGGCGATGTTTGGCTTGCTGCCGACGCAAGTCGGTCTCGGAACCTGTGCCATCGGCGCCGCTCCGTTCCGCCTGTTGCCTCCGTGATCGGCGAACTAACCTGACGTAACAAAGCGGCCTTCCGAAGTGACTCGGAAGGCCGCTTTTCTTTTTAACATTTGCCGGCCAACAGGTGGCGGCATTTTTCGTCACGGTTACTTGTCGTCATCCGTGATTCCGAAACCACTACGGTCCGGATAGGCCGGGCGCTTGGGCGGCACGTAAGGATTCGCTTGAATCTCAGCCAACATGTGTTCAATGGCCGTGTTCAATTGCGGATCGTTGCCGTCTTGCATTTCGGCCGGATCATCAACAACTTCGATGTCCGGCTCGACGCCGTGGCCTTCGATGCCCCAGGTGCCATCCTTCTCATAGAAGGCGAACGTCGGAGCCGAGACCGCGCCACCGTCAATCAGTTGCGGGTTGCCGGAGATACCAACAAGGCCACCCCAGGTTCGCATGCCGATCAGCTTGCCAAGACCTGCCTGACGGAAGTATGCCGGGAAGGCATCTCCGCCGGAACCAGCGAGCCCGTTGATCAACATACACTTGGGACCTTGGTGAGAATCCGGCGGCCACTTCCAGTCCTCGCCATCACGGCGAGCCCAATAGTTGGTGACCGGACGGTTGAGCAGTTCAATGAACCGCGTGGGAATCTGGCCGCCACCATTCCAGCGCTCATCAATGATCAGCGCGGCTTTGCTGGTTTGACCATAGAACTGGCGAACGAGATCGTTCTGGCCATTGACGCCAGTGTCCGGCACATAGATGTAGCCGACCTTGCCGTCAGTCTTTTCTTCCACGTACTTGCGGTTGGCTTCAATAAACGCCCGATACCGCAAGTTAGTCTCGTTACCCATTGGCGTGACATGCACCTTGCGGGCGTCGTCGTCCAACTCAGGCTTGTCGCTGACCATCAACGTGGTGACCTTGCCGGCCAAGCCTTGGAACGCGGCGTAAGGATCTTCGCCAGCTGCCAGCTTTCTTCCGTTGACGGCCAACAGGTAGTCGCCTTCGGAAACATTCACGCCAGGCTGCGAGAGTGGCCCGCGAGCATCAACGTCCCAATCCGCGCCTTGGTAGATCTTGGCGATCTGAATCGCGCCGTCTTTCTCGGCGAAATCAACGCCCAACAATCCAACCGAGACAGCAGGCTCATCTTCAACATCGCCGGCGCCACGCACATAGGCGTGTCCAACGTTGAGTTCCGAGATCATCTCGCCGATGACGTAGGCCACATCTTCACGAACCGTGCAGTCGGCCAACATGGCTTCGTACTGTTCGCGAACATTATTCCAGTCCACGCCATGCATAGTGGGATCGTAGAAGAAGTCTCGCTGAATGCGCCAGGCATCCACAAAGATCTGATTCCACTCATCGCGCGGCGAGATATTGGTCACCATGTCATCCATGGGAACCGCCGTTGGCTTTTGGCCAGGAGCCGGAGTCATGATGCCCAATCCGCCACCTTGCAGCACAACCGCTTTCTTGCCATCGGCCGAAAGTCCAAATCCGCCGATGCCAGCAAGAATGGTGTCTTCCTTCTTCTTGCTGAGATCAAACATCTGCAATTGCGGCGGCGCTGTGATTCCGCGCGAGCTGGTGCGGACGTACATCACGACGCCTGACTTGGGGCTGGCGAGGTTGCCAAAGTTGCCGGCCGACATCGGCAGTTGGAAAGCGCGAGCTTCAAAACCATCGAGATCGATCTTGAGCGACTCGTCTTCTTCCTCGTCGTCGCCTTCTTCGTCATCTCCTTCTTCATCTTGATCGCCGTCGTCAGCGTCCTGCTGGTCGTCAGCGGCATCGTCATCGTCTGCATCGTCATCTGACTTGTCGTCGTCCGCATCGTCGGATGCGTCATCGTCGTCCTTGTCCTCGTCCTTCGTGAATTCCTCTTCATCACTTTCTGGAGCCCAAGGAAGCGGCGTGTCCGCGGAAAGCGGAACAGCGACAATGGAGCCGGTGTTGCCATAGACAAAGGACGTGCCCAAGTCCTCATAGATCGGCGAGGTGAAAGTGCGATTCGTGGCGAAGTACAGGTACTTGCCTTCGCGGTCAAAAGCCGGCGATGAATCATTGAACATGCCGCTGGTGACCTGGTACGACTTGCCTTCGGCAACGTTGTACAAGCAAATCACGCTGAGTTGGTTTTCCGCGGCACGGGTGTAAGCCAACCAGCTGGAGTCATGCGCCCAATCCAGTTGCGGTTGCCCTGGGAAGGGGTTCATGTCGATCTGCTTGAGGTCTTTCGATTCGACTTCCAAGACAAAGATCTTTCCGGCTTTGTCTGTGAAAGCAATTTGCTTGGAGTCCGGAGACCACAGCGGGTTGTAGTAATACGTCTGGCTACCTTCGGTCAGTTGGCGGGTTTCGCCCAAGCCATCAGATTGAGTGATGTACAGCTCGTATTCGCCAGTGGCATCGCTGAAGTAGGCAATCCAGCGACCGTCAGGGCTCCAGGAGGGGCTGCGTTCGGCCGTGCCATCAGTTTCCGTGAGATTTCGCGGAGCACCGTTCTCAGCCGGCAACGTCCAGATATCGCCGCGCGCTTCGACAACGACGCGCTTGCCAGTGCTGGAGATATCTCCGCCAGCGAGAAAGTCCTTCGCTTCAACCGACTTTTCACGGAGTGTGGCGCGAGCGCCCGGAATTGTCACCGTGATGGTGCGCGTCTCGCGGCTCGTCAAATCAACGGAAGCCAAAGTGGGACCGTATTGGAAAATGATCTCTCCGCCGCCGGAAGGGCCGGGGCCAATGGATGGCCACTTCACATCGTAATCGTCAACTTGCGTGATCTGATCGCGAGCGCCGGTCTCAGTGTCATAGCACCAGACGTTCAAGCGATGCGAACTGCCTTGGTCGCTGAGGTAATAAAGTTTCTTGCCGTGCCACATGGGCAGCGTGTCGGTGCCTTCCCAGTCGGTGACCTTTTGCGAAGTCTTGTCTTCCAGGTTGAAGACCCATATGTCGGTCGCCATGCCGCCGCGATAGCGCTTCCAAGTTCGAGCGTCGCGCGTGTGAGGCGTATAGGCCAGGAACTTGCCGTCATCGCTGATCGCGCCATTGGCTCCGTAAGGAACCGGAAGAATTTCCGGCAGTCCACCTTCGGCGGCAACCGTCATCAGTTGGGTTTGACGACGCAGCTTGGAGAAAGCGTTGGTGTAGTACAGCAGGTCGCCATCAGGAGTCCAGTCGCAGAGCGCTTCTCCGGACGGATGGTAAGTCACGCGTTCCGGAACGCCACCAGCGACAGGCACGGTGTACAGATCTCGGTTGCCGTCATAGTTGCCCATGAAGGCAATCGTTTTGCCATCAGCCGAGAAACGGGGGAACTGTTCCGAACCAGGAGGACTGGCCAGCGGCAGAGCCTGACCGCCTTCTCGCGGGGCAACCCACAAGTCATTGGCATACTCAAAGACGATTTGGGTTGCGCTGACATCGGGATAGCGCATCATCCCGGCGTGTGGTTCAAAGCCTTCGTCGTCTTGCGATTCGACGTTGGGCAACACACGTTCGTGCGCTTGTGCGGATAGAGCCAAGGCGTTGCCGCCGACTGCGACAGCCACGGCCGCGACTATCGCTTTCCAAGAATGTGAAAATCTCACGGACATCTTCCCCCCTCACAGGAGTTAAACGAAGCTTCGGGTTTCGCGATCCATGCAACGACGCGCCGGGCGCCTCTTGCGGTTTTCAGATTTGGACTCGTTTGTCTTTGACCGGTTTGGCGGCTGGGTATTGGTTCTTGTTGGGAAGCTCGTGCTGAGATGCAGGCGTTCTGAAATTCGTGCAAGAATTCCAATTCCCCCCAAGCAGAAAAACCGCCGCTTCTGGCCGGATTTGCCCCCGAGTGTACCCCTGAAAATACCTCACCAATAGTGTTCAGGTTTGCGGTACAATCCACAAACTTGGAAAATCCCGGTCCAATTGGATGTCTTGCCGGACCGATGCGGCCATATCTTGCCGGGCGCGGGGTTTAACACAGAGGAAAAATCGCATGGGATGATATGTCGCGGCAACTTCCTTATTTGGCCGCAATTGCATTCACCTCCCAGCCATTAGCTTCGCAAGGCTACCCAACGGGCACACCTAAAAGAGGGAAACCCCGATGCAGAGAATTCGCCAGGCGCTGATTGCTTGTTTGTTTGTCCTGAGCGCTGCGGTGCTTTGCGTGCCTGCCCTCGCGGACCTTGGTATGGCCAACACTCAGGACCAAGATGCCGCCGCTCAAGACTCGCAAACCCAGGCTGCCCAGGATGATCCCCGCGCGGCTTTGGAAGCTATTCAGAATATGGTGATTGGCGAATGGCGTGGTGTTGGCCAGCCTCGCCGCGGCTCCTCGCGGGGAAGTTGGATCGAAACGGCAACCTGGTCGTGGGAATTCCAAGGCGATCAGGCATCGCTCGTCTTCTCCATCGAGGATGGCAAGTTCTATTCTTCCGGCGAGATCAAGTCCGGCGATGAGCCAAACACCTTTGTCTTTACGGGCACAACCGCCGATGGCGAAAAGGAATCTTTCTCCGGCAAGCGAGACGAAGACGGCAAACTCAGCTTCATGGCTGCCGAAGAAGCGAAGAATGGGCGACCCGCCCGCATTTCTTTCCGCACGGTCGCCAATGGTGATCGGCTGTTGATTTTGCTGGAACGCCAGTTGGCGGAGGACCGTTTCAGCCGCCTGGCCGAGATTGGCTACACACGGCAAGGCAGCGGCTTCGGCCAAGGTGCTTCGACTGGTCCGGAGTGCGTTGTCACCGGTGGATTGGGCACCATTCCGGTTGAGCATGACGGCAAGACGTATTACGTCTGCTGCACCGGCTGTCAGGGTCTGTTTGACGAGGACCCGGAACGCATCTTGGCCGAATACGCCAAGCGGAAAGAAGCCGAGAAGAACAAGAAGAACCAGTAACGATTCTGCTCCGTTGCTTGGCAGCAGCCAGATATTGCGCTGGACGAGCGCCTCCCAATGCATTAGTGTACATGCGATCACGTTTGTGCAAAGGCATTTTCGCCCATGGCTGCGATTGATTTCATCGGCTGGTCCATGAACGCCTTAGTTGCGTTGATGTTTGTCGCTATTGTCGGATGCATGCCAGTTGCCGATTGGCCTCCGGCTGTTGCGTCACGCGCCGATATTCTGGAACTCCCAAGTTCGCAACGTGATGTGCGATGCATCGGAATCAATGACGAGATCTTGGCGGAGTTGGCCAATCACCTGCCTGAATTGGATTACGTCTACATCAATTCGGAATCAACAATTTCTGACGAAGGCATCGAGTCCCTCCAGTCGCTTAGCAAATTGCGGCAAATCGTCATCGAAGATTGCTCGATGCTGACGGACCAGAGCGTCAGTGCGCTCGCAACACTCCCAATCCTCAAGGAGTTGCTGTTGAAGAACGGGAGCAACATCTCGGAAACGGCATTCAACAGGTTTGATGGAAACCAACGGCTGAGATTGTTAGATCTCGATGGATTTCCGCAGCTCACGCCCAAAGCCATCACAAGGCTGCAAGAGGCACCCCCCAACTGCGATGTGCGCGTTCGCTAGTCGCCCGGATCGCAATCGATATCCTAAGTTCCAGCCACACACCTGACCGTGGCCAAAGCTTTCGACAACAACGTTGCTAAACACCCACCAAGAGCCGTTGGGCGCGGATCGCCGCTTGCCCCAGGCAATCGCTTTGAGCGGACCTGCTTACATGAAGACCTGGAGCAGGTCGAGCATGATGAGGAGTATCTGGCGACGCTTCGCAATGTTCGCACACAGTATCTTCCGGATTCCAGCGAATCGATCGTAAGCGAAAACAACAGCCCTGACTTGGGCTTTCGCTACAGCGTGAATCCGTATCGGGGTTGCCTGCATGGTTGTGCGTATTGTTATGCGCGGCCAACACATGAGTATCTGGGGTTGAACGCCGGGATTGATTTTGAAACGCGGATCCTGGTCAAACACAAAGCGCCGGAGCTGTTCCGCAAGTTTCTGTCGCGGAAGTCCTGGCAGCCGGAGATGATCGCGTTTTCCGGCGTCACCGATTGTTATCAGCCGGCGGAGCGGCGGTTCCGGTTGACGCGCGGTTGCCTGGAGGTGGCGGCCGAGTGTCGGCAACCGTTGGGGATTGTCACCAAGAATGCTCTGGTGACTCGCGACTTGGACTTGTTGACACAGATGGCCGGCTGCAATGTGGTCAGGGTGGCGGTGAGCTTAACCACCTTGGACACGAAGTTGGCTTGCGCTTTGGAACCGGCCACCAGCAAGCCGGAAGCGCGGCTGCGCACAATCCAGGCACTGACCGCCGCAAGCGTGCCCTGCCACGTGATGTTGGCTCCAATCATCCCCGGTTTGAATGACACTGAGATTCCTCGATTGTTGGAGGCGGCCGCAGATGCCGGCGCGGTTGCGGCCTCTTACATCTTGTTGCGGATGCCGTTGACGGTGCAGCCGGTGTTTCGCGATTGGCTCTCGCGGAATCGACCCGATGAAGCCGAGCGGATCGAAAGTCGTATTCGCGACACGCGAGCCGGCAAATGGAACGACTCGCAGTTTGGCAAACGGCACCGAGGCCAGGGGGAAATCGCCGCGCAAATCCAGGCGACATTCGAGGTCTTCGCGGCAAAGTTCGGCTTGAACAAGCGGTTGCCTGCCCTTGAGACGGCGGCCTTCACTCGGCCAAGCCGGGACGGTCAGAAGCGGCTGTTCTGAAGCGGTCAACCGAGCGTGCTAGCAGCGGCCGGACCGGCCACAACCGATGGGCTGGCTGTTGCCGCACTGTTACCGCGCTGCCGCCCGGGAATTCCCGTGGATTGCCGAGTTTGGGCCAAGTAGGGCCGCTAGCGGTTAATCGGAAATTCCGTAAACTTGACCGGTTTCGCGGGGGTATAGTCCCAGAGAGCCCCACTCCGGGCGGCGAATTTTCGCCCCAACCAGCCGGCTCGCTCTGAACAATTTCTTGTGATGGGTCCGGCTTGCGTAGATATCGAATCCCATTTTCTTGGATCTCAGGAGAACTGAAGTGAAACGACTTACTACCACGATGCTCGCGCTCGTGATGGCGGTGATGTTTGCCGCCCGAACGCAAGCCGAAATGAAACCGCTTGTCGTCGTTTCGGTCGCCAAGTATTCCGAATTGGCTTCCGACATCGACTACCTCGGTGCATTGGGTGGCGAACAAGGCGCATCGAATCGCCTAGCCGCCTTGATGGAATTGATGCTGAACGTCCGCCCATCGGATCTGTTGAATGTCGATCTGCCCGTCGGAATCGTCGTGGGCGTGGACAATGATCAATTCCGAAATGTCGCGTTCATCCCCGCGAAGGACCCGGACAAGGTCTTTGGAATCATTCAAGGTCTGGCCGGCGTTGCCCCGGAAGACGCTGGTGGCGGTGTCAAGAAGTTTTCCGCCCCCAACGGCATGAACGTGTTTGTGAAGTCGTCTGGCGATTCGCTGTACGCCGCCCAAGCCATGGACGACCTCACGGAACTGCCTGCCGATCCAACATCGATCTTTGGCGAACTGGCCGATTCGTATGACCTGGGCATTCGTGCCTACCTGCAGAACATCCCGGCCGAGTATCGCGAAGAAGCTCTCGATGGCCTGATGGAAGGCATGCAAGGCTTCGGCGTAGCCGGTCCCGAGTTGGAAATGCAGATCGCGGCCATGAAGCAACTCTTCGATGAGTTGGACCAGCTGACGATTGGCCTCAACATTGATCCTGCCGACAAGAGCATCTACCTGGACCTGAGCATGTCCGCGGTGCCGGGCAGCAGCCTCGCCCGCCAGATGGCCGCCAGCGACAACCTCACCACACGCTTTGGTGGGTTCACTCGTGACGACGCTCTGTTGAGCATGAGCGCTGTTGGCAGAATGACCGAAGCCGACATCCAAGCGGCCAAGTCTCAAATGGCTCAAATCCGCCAGACTATGATTGGCCAGATGACCAATCAGCCTGGCATGTCTGATGAGGACCGCGAGTTCTTGGAAGATTGGGCCAATGGAATCATGGACATGGTTGCCGACACCATCGAAACCGGCAAAGGCGATTTTGGCCTTGCCGTCATCGCTGATGACCACATCTCCGGCGCCATGGGCATGCATGTTGCCGATGGCACCCAGGCGGAAGCTTTGTTCGAGCAGTTTGTTGGATTCGTCAGCAACAAGGGCGAACCGATCGAAGATTTCATCGAACGCAACGCCGTGACCGTTGATGGCGTCCGCTTCCACACCATCACGCCGCCGGCCGATGGAATGGGCGAAGAGGAACGTGCGATCCTGGGCGACGCTCCAGTGTTTGCTTTGGGTATTGCTGAGGACGCCGTCTACGTTGGCTTTGGTACCGGCATCATTGAATCCATCAAAGAAATGATGGAGCAAAGCAAGTCCATGACGGAGCAAACGGTGCTTCCGTTCCGTATGACGGCTTCCGTCGCCAGCATCGCGAATTTCGCTGGCAAGGTCGCCCCGCAAGCGGCTGCTTTCGCCGGTGCGATTCAGCCTGGTGACGATCACATTCGCATCACTTCAAGCTACGAAGGCGTGACTTCCACAACCCGCATCAAGGTTGAAGAAGGCGTGCTGCGATTCATGGCTAGCCTTGGCCAGCAGTTCGGACAGATCGGCGGCCCGATTCAATAACGAATCGCCGATTGACTGAATTTGAAATGAACAACGCGGCGTGGACAGCATTTGTCCACGCCGCGTTTCTATTTGCCGTTCTCATTCGCCAAGCAAGCGGCGAACACTACGGAGAGATGTAGCGCAGGACATTCAGGATAGGTTGCCCTGGCACATAGACTTTTGGCTGACCGAAGATTCCTTGTCCCACATACTGCTGCGCAGGCGTGGGAGTCAGATTCAACAACGGCCGAAACGTCGTATAGGATGTGGTCCCAACGGTCGAGTAAGGTTGAACTTGCGCGCCATAATAAGTGGTGTAAGCCGGCTGTGTCTGCGGAGCACAATAGCAGCCGGAGTTCGTGTAGTTGCCATAGCTCGGGGAATAATACACCGTTTGCGGCGCAGGCTGAGTCACGGGGACAGGGTTGGTTGCGGGCACGGGGTTGGTCACTGGGATGGGATCGCTGATGGGGGAGTTCACGCGTTCTTGAGTTTGTGACTTAAGCGGGTCTTGCAGCTGCGCTGTCTTAAGCTCTTTCGCCGTGGGGCCAAACTCGGTCGTCGTGGTGTCTGTCGGCACTTCGCGCTGATACGAAGTCAAACGAACCGGCGCGGAGAGCTTCGTCTTGGGCCGTTGCACAGTGTCCGCCGCGGCCGGAGTGGTTTTGCGTGCCGCGCGCCAGCCGTCTTGAGCCATAGCGGGCGAGCAAACTGTACCAATCAGCAAAAGTATCGTGAGTATTCCAATCGCGTTGCGCATGACGCCTTCCTTTCAAAGTGAGCAGTCATTTCTATGACGAACTCCGCAGGCGCCTTCCTTGGCCGCCGGAGAATCCGGCTTGCGGTCAAGTGAACATCTATGCAGAGAGCGTGCCAATTGGCAGACTTTGTGGTCGCGCGATTGCTAGCAAACTCCGGCGATAGCGTCATAAGTTGTTGCTGCAGCTTGATTAGAAGCGAAGCTCAAATCGCGCGACGTAAGGAAACGTGCGTACAGGTACGCGCAATGTCTTTGTAACCGGTTGTCTTTATCATCACGCCGTTTTGGCAGATTTTGCAATCATAGGCATCGACACACCTGCCCCGCACTTGTTGCCATGAAATGCCCGATGTCTTTTTCCAATTGCCTAACACGTAAACACTCTAGCGGTTGGCCAGCGGCGTGGTGTCAATCAACTGCTGCATCCCCATTTCGTGTTGGGCTTTCGTTTGACCCAGATGCGCGGTTCTTAAGATTCGTCGGGCGATGGGTTGACCGCATTCTTTTCGCCAGGCGAAGCGCAAGCGCGAAATCGCCTTAATGAACATCACAACCGCATCCGCCGGTTGCGAAAACTGGTTGAGCAGCAAACCGCCGACTTTGACATACGTTTGCGCAAGTTCGATCACGAACAATCTCAGCATCGGATGTTCCTCGACCAGGCGCTCCTGAATCTCCAACGCGCGCGTGCGCGCTGTCAGGGCCTTGTCCGCTTTTCCCGCCTGAAGGTACACGGCGGCCGCCAGGCAAAGTTCGCTGGCCATGTTGATTTGATAGAGCGTCCGATTGTGTCCCGCCAACACGGGACCAGGCGGCTGCGGTTTGATCGCTTCATCAGCTTCGTAAACCGTGGCGGCTTTCAACGCCAGCGCCGCGCCGCAAAGTCTTCGCAACCATTGCTCGCAGGTTGAGTCGAATTTGAGATACTGTTCCTCGTGGATTTCCAATTGAAGTTTGCGGCGGTAGTGCAAGTCGACGCGCACCAATTCGCGAAACAACATTCCGCGTTGGGGTTCCGTCCAACCTTCCAGGTAGACGTCCAATGCCGGCGTTGACGTCGCTTGCCATTCGTCTTCAAAGCGATTGCAAACCTCATCAATCCGCGCCGCGAGCATGACTCGCAGTTCGGACGAACTTCGCGTTGTCGGTCGGGCTTCCATAAGAGCGCACCGCGTCTGGCGAATAGGGGCGTGAGTACTGATTGCCCTATTGACCGGAAACCAGCCGCAATGGGGGACGGCGTCGACGCGCCCAAGTCACAAGATTTTGCCGCGGCCGTTTGATGCCGCATTTCACGAGCGATTCGCACCGCAGAGTCCATCGGGAATTCAAACAGCGAAGAGCTGTATTCTTGAAATCCTTACAATGTTCTGACTCCTGCAAGGATTGCCTTGGCGGCTTTTAGCATAATGATCAGACCTGCTTCAGTCGCGGCACCGCGCGAAGTACAAACGGGTAACAACTCTCGGTGAAACCTTGGTTCTCGACATATGGCGCGAAACGTTCTCATTGCAAGTTACCTGGAGCCTGAGTTGGTTGCGCAAATCGCAGCGGTTTCAGGTAATGTCCAAGTGCAATACCGGCCCGATTTGATTGCTCCACCGCGATTTGTCGCAGATCACATCGGCGGCGCATTTGAGCGCACACCAAAGCAAGAGCGAGAATGGCAGGCTTTGTTGCGTCAGGCGGAGATCTTGTTTGATTTCGACAGAACGCATATGCAGGACTTGCCGGACCTAGCTCCAAATCTCAAGTGGATTCAGACCACCAGTTCCGGCGTCGGCCAAACCGTTCGGAAGTTCAACTACGCGGAGCGGTTTTCAAGCCTTGCGATCACCACCGCCCGCGGCGTTCATGCTCAACCGCTGGCGGAGTTCTGTTTGATGGTCATGTTGGCCTTCTACAAAGAGTGGAACCTGATGCAGGACCAGCAACGGCGGAAGGAATGGTCGCGCTTCTCCGGTACCGATCTGTGTGGCCGCACTGTCACAATTGTGGGGCTAGGGCGCATCGGCACGGAAACGGCCAGGGTCTGTCGCGCTCTGCGGATGAACGTCAACGGCATCAAACGAGACATCGACGGCATCGCGCCTGACTCCTTGCATGTCGACAAGCTGCTGAGCGAAGACAAGCTCGACACGGTCTTGCCGGAGACTGACGTGCTGATTGTTGTGGTGCCGCATACGCCAGAGACCGAAAAGATGATCGGTCGCCAACAGCTTGAGCGACTGAAACCCGGCGCGATCCTGATCAACATCGGTCGAGGCCCGGTGATCGACGAAGCCGCGCTGATCGACGTGCTGCAATCGGGCCATCTGCTCGGCGCAGGCTTGGACGTCTTTGAAGAAGAGCCGTTACCGGCAGCAAGTCCGCTGTGGACGATGCCCAATGTCATCGTTTCGCCGCACTCCGGCAGCACGAGCGATGGTGAGAATGGACGCATCACTGAGCTGTTTTGCCGAAATCTAAGAAGCTACTTGCGTGGTGAGCCAATGGGGAACGTGTTGGATATGGCGCGACTATACTGATCCAACCATCACGCGGTTCGTCAAATCCGCAGAGAAGCGCGACAATCGCACAAGACAGGGCGATTTCAGATTGAGTACGTTTGCGTTGAATTCACGGCAAATGAGTTTGATTAACTACTTGGCAACATCTGCGAACTAGTTCTTACCCGCGCTGTCCTAGTTTCGAATCCGGTTCGACGAGGCGCTCAAACACCAGCCGCGGCCCTGGGGGCGGTGAAATACGATGCGGTGAAACGCCAGGGCGCAGCGGCGGGCAAGACCAACTATCTGCATGCCGCTAGCGGGGCTTGACCTTGATCTTTTTTGACTTGGTTTCTTCGCTTTTTGGCAACGTCACCGTGAGAACTCCGTCATGGACAACGGCGTCGACTTCCTTCTCATTCACTTCACACGGCAACGTGACTGACCGTGAGAATGAGCCAAAGCGCCGTTCCACGCGGTGGAATGTCTTGCCTTTCTCTTCCTTCTCACTCTTGCGAGAGCCGCTGATTGTCAGCATTTGGTTGTTGACTTGGACATCGATCTCGTCGGCATTGACGCCTGGAACATCCATTTTCACTTCCAGCAGATTGTCTGTCTCCGAGATATCCAAAGTTGGAAACACACGCCCGAGAGTGAATCCGTTTTCATCAAATTGGGAGATCCAATTTCGCATCTCATCTTCCATCGCGCCGAACGGATCGCGCATTGTGGAAAGAGGAAATGAAGGGCGAGGAAGTAGTGTTGTGGTCATTGCGAACTCCTATTTGGCTTAGACCGATTCGTGAACCGTTGCGCCATTCGCTCTGGATCGCCCTCTGCAAAGTGCAAGAGCCGTGCCAATAAGCAGCGATACAAACAGGACGCGCATGAATGCAGCGCATTCGTGTGCGAAAACGGGGAGTTCCTAGCGATCAAGGCTTGTGATCGTGCGAGAAGGGGCGCGCGGCGGCGCGCTGGCGCGCAGAAACCGGCAATGAATTGCAGAACGCGCAGAGGGCTACTCAGATTGTGCCGGAAGGTATGCCCGTGCTGTCTATCGCATGCCGAGGATCTCGGCGTCGACCAGATCGATTTCCTCAGCGATCGGCTGACGCGGCAAGCCTGGCATGCGCACGATATCGCCAGTCAGCGCCACAAGAAACCCTGCACCTGCATTTATGCGCAATTCCTGCACCCTGATCTCGAAATCGTTGGGTCGCCCTCTCAGCCTCGGATCATCCGAAAGCGAAGCATGCGTTTTCGCCATACAAATCGGCAACCGAGCATAGCCGAGCCGTTCAATATCCGTCAGATCACGTTTTGCAGACTTGGTAAATGAAACGTCCGTGGCGCCATACATTTTCCTGGCGATCTTCCGAATCTTTTCCGGTACCGGTTCATCAAGCTGATAGAGCGGCTTGTACGGGATCGACACTTTCTCGGCGCGGTCCATTACGACCCGCGCCAACTCCATCGCGCCAGCTCCTCCTTGGGTGAAGTGATCCGATTCCGCAAACGCCACGCCTGCCTGCCGACAGTGTTCTTGAACGATTGTGACTTCTTCATCGGTATCAGTTTCGAATCGATTGAGCGCCACGATTGGCCGTTCGCCAAACTCTCCGATGCTCTCAAGGTGCCGGTCAAGATTAGCCAGGCCTCGCTCAACGGCTGCCGGATCAGATTGGGACAATTCGCTAAGATTCCGTCCGCCATGCAACTTGAGCGCGCGTATCGTGGCGACAAGAACCACGGCGGCTGTATCCAACCCTGCCGAGCGGCACTTGATATCAAAGAACTTCTCGGCGCCGAGATCAAATCCAAAACCCGCTTCGGTGATTGCCCAGTCCGCAAGCCGCAGTGCAGATTTTGTTGCGATGACGCTATTGCAGCCGTGCGCGATGTTTGCGAAAGGTCCACCGTGAACGAGTGCCGGAACTCCTTCTGTTGTTGCGACCAGATTTGGAAGCAAAGCATCGCGCAGCAGTGCCAGCATGGCGCCCGAGGCTCGCAATTGCTCAGCGGTCACTGGTTGGCCGTGTTTGGTGAACGCGACCAACGTCCTGTCCAGCCGCGCGCGAAGATCGGCTTCGTCCTCGGCCAGGCAAAGGATGGCCATAATTTCCGAAGCTGCAGTGATGTCAAAGCCGGACTCGCGCGGCATTCCGTTTTGCTTGCCGCCTAATCCGGTCGTGATATTGCGGAGCGCCCGATCATTAACATCAAGGACCCTTCGCCAAGCAACTCGGCGCGGATCGATTTCGAGATCACTGTTGAAATGCAGATGATTGTCAATGAGCGCGGCCAGGAGATTGTTCGCCGCGGTGACTGCGTGGAAATCTCCCGTGAAGTGGAGATTGATCCGGTCTTGGGGGATTACCTCGCACTTGCCACCGCCTGTTCCACCCCCTTTCTTACCGAAGCATGGGCCCAACGAGGGCTCTCGCAAGGCAACACAGACGGATTCACCCAAGCGAGCCAGGCCTTGGGCGAGCCCGATGCTTGTGGTTGTCTTACCTTCTCCAGCCGGTGTGGGGGTGATGGCTGAAA
>CALJLD010000101.1 GCA_937982665.1 uncultured Planctomycetales bacterium | reverse complement strand
GTTGCGGAGTGTCTTTTTGAGCACCCACAATTGGCGCAGCTCAAAGAACCGCCGGCCGTGACACAGCAGGATCTTGAACGAGCCAGCGAAGCACTCTCTTTGAAAGAGCGCGCGGCGAATGATCCGCTCTGCAAGATGCACCTGCGGAGGATACAGTTCGCATCGAGCGAAGCTGCTGACAAGGCTGGCGTGGAGATTGGCCTCGTTTCCACACGTCCGATGACTGAGACATTCGAGGTCAATGGCGAAATCCGCTATGACCCAACAAGGGTCACACGGATGGCCTCTCGGGCGGCTGGCACGATTTGGAGCGTCGAAAAAAACGTCGGTGATGAGGTCAGCGCCGGAGATTTGCTCGCGTTGGTTGATTCGGCACGCGTGGGACAATCCAAGTCGGCGTTACTTCAGGCGGTCGCTCAGCTTAATCTCGCAGAAAGCACAGTCGAGCGCCTTAGCGGACTCACGGATGGCATTGTCGCTGGCAAGCGACTGCTGGAGGCGAAAGCAGAGCGGGATGAAGCGAAAGCCGCGGTTCGGAATGAAATCGAAATGATGTTGAACCTCGGCTTGCAGGTCAGCATGGAAGACATTCGCGGAAAAAGCGCGGATGAATTGGCGCAAGAGATCCACCATCTCGGCCTGTCTGATTCGATGACCAGTCAGCTTGATTCGTCCGCCACAACCGGGAATCTGATGCCAATCATCGCGCCACGCGATGGCGTCGTCGTCACGAAGGACGTCGTCGCCGGAGAGGTTATCGACGTCAATAAGACACTATTTACGATCGTCGATAATCGTCAGATGTGGCTGTTGCTGGACGTCCCTTTGGAAGACGCATCATACGTGAAGATCGGCCAACAGGTGAGTTTCCTCCCTGACGGTGCACGCGAGCGGCAAAATGGCACAATCACTTGGGTGAGTACGCAAATCGACGCCGAGACACGCACCGTCAAAGTCCGCGCCGAGTTAGACAATCAACACGGCGAGTTGCGGGACGAGAGTTTTGGTTTGGGGAAGATCGTCTTGCGGGAGGTCGAGTCTGCTGTGGTCGCACCCAGCAACGCCATTCACTGGGAGGGCTGCTGCCACGTTGCGTTCGTCCGCGACAAGAACTACCTCGCGGAAGATTCCTACAAAGTCTTTCACACACGGATGGTTCGCCCTGGTGTGACCAATGGAGGCTATACCGAAGTCATCGCGGGACTGTTTCCTGGCGAGGTCATTGTGACCGATGGCAGCGGCGTGCTCCGTTCAGAATTGCTCAAGGGCAACCTCGGCGCTGGCTGACTGTGCGAGCACTAATCGGTCGGTCGACCGAACTAACAAGCAATTTGGCACTCTTATAACGCCTTCACATCTTCAGCCGGCAAGTTCGCATGCTTAACTGGGTTATTGACTTCTCGCTCCGTAATCGCGGCTTGGTGCTCCTCGCCGTGGCGGGAATCATAGGAGCAGGTGCTTGGTCATTGAATCAGCTCGACATCGATGCGTTCCCCGACACGACACCTGTCATGGTGCAGGTAAACACGATTGCTCCTTCGTTGTCGCCGGAGGAAGTCGAGCAGCAAATTACGTTTCCGGTCGAACAGGTCATTAGCGGCGTTCCAGGTCTGGAGAAGCTTCGCTCCGTCTCCAAGTTTGGCCTTTCGCAGGTCGTCGTTACTTTTGAAGAAGGGACGGATCTCTATTTTGCGCGGCAGTTGATCAGCGAACGCCTGGGAACCGTTGAATTACCCGCTGGAATTGAACGACCCAAGATGGGGCCCGCGTCCACCGGATTGGGCGAAGTGTTTCACTATGTTGTTCGCGCCGATGGTGTCGATCTCTCGGCACTCCCGGAGCGTCAACGTGTCGAGAAACTGACGGAACTGCGGACGATCCACGATTGGGTCATCCGACCGCAGATGAGAACTGTCGCCGGATCCGCTGAAGTGAACAGCTGGGGAGGATTTGAAAAGCAATATCAGGTCCGCGTCGATCCAAACAAGCTCATCGAGCATGGCCTGACACTCGATGCAATCGTCTCAGCGCTGCAGGCCAACAACCAGAACGTTGGCGGGGGCAACATCACACGCAATCGCGAGATGCTGCTCGTCCACGGGATAGGTCGCACCGAAACGCTTGAGCAAATCGGCAATATCGTGATCAAATCGATCGATGGCATTCCGATCCGCATTCGCGACATCGGTGATGTTTCGATCGGGCATGAGATTCGCCGTGGCGCCGTGACAGCAGATGGCCGCGGCGAAGTTGTCTACGGACTGGGCTTCATGCTCATGGGCGAGAATCCGCACGAAGTTACCAACCAGTACAAGCAGGAAATGGAGGAAGTCAAAGCGAGCTTGCCGCCAGGCGTCGAGGTGCTGACCGTTTACGACCGCACCGAACTGGTCGATCACGTGATCGACACGGTTCAAGTCAACCTGTTTGAAGGCGGCTTGTTTGTTGTTGCCATTCTGTTCATTTTTCTCGGCAACCTGCGTGCCGGCTTGATCGTCGCCATAGCAATCCCCCTCTCCATGTTATGCGCCTTTTCCGGAATGGCGCGCTTCGGAATCGCAGCCAGCCTGTTGAGCTTGGGGGCGATCGACTTCGGCCTGGTCGTCGATAGCTCGGTTGTGATGGTCGAGAATTGCGTCAGGCGTCTCTCGCACGGTATCCCCTCTGGCAAAACGAAGATCGACGTTATCCGTGAGGCGGCGGTTGAGGTCCGCAAGCCCACGATGTTCGGCGAGTTGATCATCATGATCGTCTACTTGCCGATCCTCGCTTTGGAAGGCGTGGAAGGAAAGCTCTTCCGACCTATGGCGCTGACTGTCATTTTCGCCTTGGCCGGGTCGATGATTCTGTCCTTAACGCTAATGCCCGTCTTGGCCAGTTACGTCTTGCCCAAGCGACTGGAAGAGCGTGAACCGATCATCATCCGGTGGCTGAAACGGCTGTATCAACCGGTCTTGCATTTCACGATGCACCACAAGTTGGCCGTCATCGGATTCGCGCTGTGTGTCCTTGTCCTGGCGTTTGGGTTCATTGCTCCGCACTTAGGAAGCGAGTTTGTCCCCAAGCTCTCTGAAGGTGCGTTGGCAATCAATATTGTCCGCCTGGCAGGAACCGATTTGGAAGAATCCGTCCGCTACAACACGCAAATGGAGCGGGCTCTGCTGGAGGAGTTTCCTAATGAAGTTGAGCACGTTTGGAGCCGGATTGGCAGTGCCGAGGTGGCGACCGATCCGATGGGCGTCGAATTGACAGACACGTTTATTACCCTGAAGCCGCGTTCTGAATGGACTCGCGCGACAACACAAGCAGGGCTCACGACTCTAATCCAGCAAGCGATGCGGGAGATGCCTGGTCAAAGAATCGCGATGACGCAGCCCATCGAAATGCGCATCAACGAAATGGTCAGCGGTGTCCGTTCGGATGTAGCCGTCAAGCTCTTTGGCGATGATTTCGATACGCTCGTCGATAAGGCGGCGGAAATCGAGACGGTCCTGCGATCTATCGAGGGCAGCGCAGATGTCGCTGTGGAACAAGTCACTGGGCAACCCGTGCTACAAATCAAGGCCAAGCAGGACGAGTTATCTCGGTACGGTGTGTCCGCCCAAGAAGTCATGGACTTTGTCCGGTCGATTGGCAGCTACGAACTCGGCGATATTTACGAAGGTCAACTGCGGTTTCCTCTCGTCGTTCGGTTGCCTGACAAGTTTCGACAAGATCCAGAAGCAATCGGAGCCATTCAACTCAGCACACCGTCCGGCGAACAGATTCCTTTGAAGCGGCTTGCAGACATTCGCGTCGTTGAAGGGCCCTCGACAATCACGCGAGAGTGGGGCTTTCGGCGAATCACGATCTCCAGCAACATCCGCGGGCGCGATATGGGGAGTTTCGTGGCTGAAGCCCAGCGACGCATTAACGAAGAAGTCGTGCTCCCGTCAGGCAGGTATCACCTCGAATGGGGTGGCCAGTTTGAGAATCTCATTAGCGCCCGCCAGCGTTTGATGATCGTCGTACCTGTGGCGATCGCGCTGATCTTCATTCTCTTGTACGTGACGTACAACAACATTGTTGACGCAATTCGCGTTTTCACCGGCGTGCCATTCGCTTGGACGGGTGGCATCATTGCGCTCTGGATTCGCGGTATGCCGTTTTCAATCTCCGCAGCAATCGGATTTGTGGCCCTCTCCGGTGTCGCGGTCCTCGACGACATGCTTCTGGTTTCCACAATTCGGCGATTGCGTCGAAACGGCATGGAACTCGAAGAGGCCGTCGAAACTGCTGCGATCACGCGATTGCGTCCCGTTCTGATGACGACACTCGTCGCGGCCTTGGGATTCGTTCCTATGGCGCTCAACACAGGGATGGGAGCCGAGGTTCAACGGCCCTTAGCTACAGTCGTGATCGGCGGCGTCATTAGCGCGACGATCATGTCACTCCTCGTGCTGCGAGTGTTGTACATGGTCTTCGCAGGCCCAACTGGAAAATCCACAACAGAGAACGCCAGTCCAAGCGACGGGCTTCTCAAACCTGTTTCTCTACAAACCACGGTTGGAGGACCGTAGTCCCAATCTCCAAACTGTCTCGTTTCCTTTTCCCTCGTGTGGAATGTCAATCGAAGGAGTCGTTATGAAGCTGTTAAAGTCGATCACATTGTTAGGTTCCTTGATGCTATTTGCTTCAGCCATCGTGGGCTGTGGAGAGGATGCAGGCACGGAAGAAAAGGATGCAAATGCCGCATCAAGCAATACTGCAACTGGCGGCGATACCCATGGGGGTTGGTGGTGCGTTGAACACGGCATTCCCGAAGAGCAATGCGCGATGTGCAACTCCCAGTTGGCTGCATCCATGCGCTCCGACGGAGACTGGTGTGAATCGCACAACCGCCCGGAATCACAGTGCTTCAAGTGCGATCCGTCTCGTGCGAATCAATTCACCGCACTTTACGAAGCCAAGTATGGTAGGAAGCCGCCCGTTCCGACAGATTGATCTGCTCGGACAAGCCAATCACTGAGGGCCAATCATTAGCCCGCGCGGTTGATTCAACCGCGTGGGCTTCTTCGCAAGAAACGGCAATAGTGACAATAAGCCGTGAGCTATACAGTTCTCGTCCGCTATTGGCGCTTCGGCAGCAAATGACCCCGACGATCGGTCTCACGGGTCCCCACTCTGCTATGACCGACGCAATCTGCTCGCAAACACCAAAGTAGGGACTTAAGCTGAAACAACGTCAGCTTAGGTATCTGTGATTTCAGTCGAGTTGCTAATCCACTGATATGAGGGCATGCGAAGCTTGTACCGGTGTACCAACGATATCCACCGCCTGGTGCGGGAGCTTTCACATAGATCCCATGTGCGACTAATTCGACGGGCTGTCCGAGGCAATAATGGAAGTCCGTGTTGTTTTTGAATGCCTGGCTGTCCACAGCGACAAGCGAAGCGAATTGCGCAGGGAAGCTGACGCGCCTCTGATTGTTGGCGGCCGCAACGACAATCTGTCCTTTGAAATAGGCTTTGTCTATTAGCTCGTGCAATGTGATAGCACTTCGCCTTTGTAGAGTCCCTAGACTTAAGTTGATAACATCGTAGTCCTGGTCGATCGCCCAGCGCAGCCCCTCTATCAGCTGCTCAATGGTCCCAGTCGCATCACGTCCCATCACCCGAACGCTGTGAATCTCTGCTTCAGGTGCGATTGAATGAATGATTCCGGCACATGCGGTTCCGTGACCAACGGGATCGCCATCGGAAACGGAAACGCACTGGAATCGAGCGCCGTTTCGAACGATAGCTCGCGTTTCCGCGATTGATGCAGTCAAGTCCGGATGGCTATCGTCAACGCCAGTATCCAAGATGACTGTACGCACTCCGAAGCCTTTTCCGTCTGCAGCCAGATCCCTCAGATGTTCGACATTCACTAAGTCGTCAATTTCCAACACGGTATACCTCTTCCATGCTCTGTTGCTGTGCGATCGCGTCAAACGACAGCGTCATTCTCAATACGAATGCTTCGTGCTGCGAGCACTTCCAGTAACTCATTTGCCAGTTCAAGATCTTGTGTTGACAACCGCTCCAGATGTGTGAATGCACTGGCCAACAAGTCTGCATTCTCGAACTTCAAACGCGAATCCCTTGACGACGCAAAGTCATCCAACTTAGTCGCAAATTGCTCTGCAGCGGAACCTAACTCGCGCTGAAACAGGATCTGTTGCCAACTGAGCCTTTGCGCGAAGCGCAGTCCCGCGGCGACCACGTCGGTCAGGCGTATCCCGGATTCTATTTCCACTTCGTTGAACGGCAGCTGCTCCAGCTCACCGGGCCGATTGAGAAACGTGGCAACTCCCAAGACTTCACCTCCTGGATCAAGGATCGGAATTGCCAAGTATACGTTCGTCTGTAGGCCAGTCTGTTCATCGACTTCTCCGTAGAATGATTCCGGATTAGCGACTGCCATCAATTGGCCTGTCTTGAACACGCAGCCGACAAGACTCTCATCCGCAGGGACTGTTATTCGTTTGACCTTCTCTGAGAGCTGAGGCTTTGAGTTTGCCGATACTAAGAACTTCAACTCATCGGAAGTTTCGCCCGGCACCAAAATGCCACTTTCAGAACTGCCCACAATGGCACGCCCTGCGTCCATGATGTCATGCAAAACAGCAGTTGCCTGGTCGGACATCCCGCCAAAACCCTCGAATGCCAATCCGACCAAATCGGTCCAGTTAGATGGCTTGCCGGCGTCAAGTGTCATGCGCTGCCTCTTTGCCTCAGTTGAATTCAACTCGGACCGAATTATTGGCGACTTGCAGCCGGATTCGTCAGGGCTTGTCTACTTGGGAGTTGACCAACTTGGCTGCTACACGGGACATGGGCATTGCTATTCATCGAATCATTCAACTTCCTCAATCCTCGAAAATACGAATTCGAGTCTCTGTTCTCCATTTCCGTTCATTTCTTTGGGGGGCGAATCGGATTGGGTCAACTTTATCGGCTGCGTTTTCGTCGACGGAACCGGATTAGCTCAGAGACTGCACTTCCCATAAGGCTCGATACAAACCATCTCGCTTTAGAAGCGACTGATGGTCTCCGGTTTCCACCACACGTCCGTGATCCAGGACTATGATGTGGTCTGCGCCATCGATCGTATAGAGTTCGTGCGTTATGACGATGCGCGTCAATCCCTTGAACCGACTTCTCATGGCATCGTGTATCACACGCGCGGTCTTGACATCAATATTCGCCGTATATTCATCGCAAACGATGATCTGCGGGTCTTGCAGAATCAGACGCGCAAGCGCGATGCGCTGTTGTTCTCCGCCAGAAAGTCGATTCCCCAGATAACCGGCAATGGCCTCAAGTCCTCCCTGGCTCTTGCGTAATTCGATCACTTCGGCGAGTTGCGCCAACTGAATGGCGTCTTCAAGTCGTTCCGGCGCGATGTCATCACTCGCCGCCATCAATAGATTCTCACGCAGGCTTTGGTTGAAAATGAACGGTCGTTGTGGAATGAACCCCAATTGGTCTCTGAGAGACTCCAGGCGAAACTCTTTGAGGGGCGTGCCGTTGATTGAAATTACGCCGGACGACGGCTCAAGCAAGCGCAACAACAAGTGAAATAGAGTCGTCTTTCCCGAACCGCTTTCACCAACGATGGCCGTCAATTTGCCGCCAGGAATCTCGAACGAAATATCGTCAAGAATGTGGCGATTCTCCAAATCGAATGAGACGCTGTTGAACGTAATTGACTCAATAGGCGACGTCAGAGTTAGCGGAGAGTGCGGTCGCTCAGGTTCCGGCATTTCCAGAATCCCGCGTAGTGCGCGAAGCCCAGGCATCGCGATGGCGAGGTTGCTGGTCCATTGGGACATCGCCAGAATTGCGGGAAACAATTGGCTAAGCAATGCCGCATAAGTAATCACCTCGCCAATTTCACTGACGCCGCTGATCTGGTGGATGCCAAAATAGTAGACGCACAATGTTGCAGACGAGACAATGATTGCCGGGACCAGTCCCGTTAGTTGTCCCCAGATGGATGTCGTTACGTTGACCCTGACACTCTTCGCTAGAAGCGAATCAAAGATATTCGCGAATTGGGTGAATTTTCCGGACGCGACGATATCTCGAAACCCACCGACATTTTCCACCAACCGGCCAGTGATCTTTTGTTCGATTTCTCGCCCTTGATGTGCGAAGTGTTCAACCTTGCGGTTGATCCAACGGATCGCGAATGTCATTACGCCGAAGGCTGCTAGGATGACAATGGACAACGTTGGCTCGAGTATCATCATGGAAACCAAAACGGTAGCCCCCTGCGCTACCTGCATGCCTGTCCCTCGCAACGTGTCGACAATTACGGCTCTTGCGCTCTGAACATCCCTACCTAATTCCTGTACGAATTCCCCTGGGCCCTTGGAAAACACAGAGAGCATGCTCAAACGTTCGATGCGTCGAAACACGTCATTCCGCATGACGCGAACCAGCGTTTCACCCATTAATGCCCCCCAATAGCTCAGCCCGACGCTAAGCACCCACCCCATAATCATCGTGACCAGCACCAAACCCAAGTACCAATGGACAAAGGATGGGGCGGATACAAAGTGCTCAGTAAGCACCTTTGGTAAAAACGTCATCGGCAACCGGATCAAGGCGGAAACCGCGGTCCCGGCGATGATTAGCACAACGAGTAGCCGAACAAATCTGAGGTAGCGAAAGAAATAGAACGCCAACCTCATTCGGTCGCGCATTGATTCTCTTTTTCGAGGTGGCCTAGTTGGCTCACTTTTCGGCTGGCTTGTTTCACTCGTTGAGCGAGACGGACCTCCCTGGCTCGAATTCGGATCACTCTGTGCACGTGATGATGAATCGTCCACAGGATCTTTGGGTCCGCGATTATTCACTAGGGCGTTCGCTAGAATGTCATTTGATCTGCGAGGTCTTCAGTCAAATAGGTTCCAGTCATTGTCTACCTAGCCTGTTGTGTAGCAGCAACCGCCGGTGCTCTCGCATTGTTTGGCGATGGCAACCCAAGATCGCGCAGCCAAGTCCTTTCGGAACCACTCGCCGAATGGCTACAGCAGTCCCGAAAAGGCCTAGCGACGCAGCAAATCTAAATTCCAAGCTCGCCGGTCAGATTGCGACCGCTGTCGGTCAACCGACAATCGAGAGACGGCACACCCCAATGGGCTTAGTGGTTGTGCCAATGATGGTTGTGCCAATGATCGTTATGCCAATGGTGATTGTGCCAGTGATGGTTGTGCCAGTGAACGTCATAGGCGGCGACAGCATTTGGGTCGTCAGAAGTGATCGACGGCGGTCCGGGGGGCGGACTTCCGTCTGCTGGACCGAAGACCTGAACGAGCACAGATGGTCGACCCCCTGGTGGAGGTGCCGCCGATCCGCCTGCGGGCGGAGGAGCTTGGCCTTTCGCCGCCAGCTCATCAAGCTTTTCTTTGACCTTGTCTGCCGAAATAAGGAACCCGTCGAGCTGGTCATCGGGAACTTCATAGAATCGTCCATCCAGGCTCCGCAAGATCGCCATATCCAAAACTCCTGTTCTAGGAATAAGAAACACTGGAGCGACAACACTAAGGGCCGCCAGCACGCATGTCAATTCAAGCCAACCCCAGACAACTCAGAGATTGGAACAAAATTTGGCGGCGAATCGTTTATGCTTCGCTCTTGAACAATTCGGTCGACATATTCTGGAATATGAGGATTGCAGCACATGTAGTCGTAAAGCAACTTCGTGTACCGACATTCGTATTCCCGATATGTCTCCGAGTTGTGATCTGATGTTGGGCAACTGTGTCTGCAAATCCGCTTGGCGGCGCAGTCGAAGCAACGAATAATCCAATCCCCTTTGTCATGCAAGCGTCGCAAAGTCCGCGTGTATAAGTCGTAATCGAGGTCCTGCGTTAAGTGCCCGATGGGATGATTAACCAAGTCCGTCCCACAGGTATGGATACGTCCCGCGAGATCAATTGCCACATACGTTCTCCCAGCCTGACACTGAAACTCCCAGCACGAAAGCTGAGGGTTTGGATTGCGCCCCATGACGAACCGCTGAGCACTTAGCAGGGTTTCCTTTTCTGCAACCGCCATGCTCGTAGTGTACATGTGTTCGAGGATTTGCCGAACTCCATCGAACATCTCTTCACTGGACAGCAGCTGGGATTCGTCCATACCCCGCCCCTGTGGCTGGAGGAAATTAATGCGAAAATCCTCAATGCCCAATTCTTGCAACCAGTTCATGACTTCCGTCATTCGGGAAGCATTCTCCCGACTCAGAACCGAAAGCACCCCAAAGCCAACATCGTGCTTTTGAAGTAAGCGAATTGCCTTTTCAACAGCAGTGCCAGAACCGCGAACCTTATCATTGATCTCAGGCGGCCCGTCCACACTCAAGCAAAACCGAATTCCCAAATCTCGCAACTTGAGCAGGCGGGTCTCTGTCAGCAATGTTCCGTTAGTCACAAGAGGGTGCTCAACAATTTTGCCGTTAGCTTTGGCAACTTCCGCGGCAAATCGAACCGCCTCTTCAAACCATTCATCCGGGAGCAACATTGGCTCGCCACCGTGGAATTCCAATCCAACTTTGCGCGAGGCGGAGTTCTCTAGGAGATATCTCGCTGCCAACTTGAAAGTTTGGAGCGACATCTTGGGAGTTTGAGGTGTTACTGCTTCAACGTTGCAGTATGCGCACGCGAGATTGCAGCCGTTAGTCAGTTTGAGTGTGACATAGCCAATCCGCTGAAAGAAATCGGCAAGCTGCATCGGCGCTCCCTTTGATTTTGGCGAATTGGTTGATGGGGCCAGCGAATCCTAACGATTACGGACGGCCGGGGCAACAAAATTCCCATTTGAAGATGTGGTTCGCGCTTTTCGAAGAGCAGCGTCATCCGCTTTTCCATACTGAGATCTCATTTTGGGCAACTGTTTCTGCCCGGCGCAAGAACATTTGCAATTCCCGTAGCAAATGACATCCCCGATGTTCTTGATCCGAATAGATCGGGCATTGGGCAACTCGCGTACGCTATACGCTGATCCCTATGCTCCAACGAGCAAAGCCAATGCGTTGTATTTTCGTTTGCATCGACGTCGTCAACAACACCAGAGGCTGGGTTGAGGCGTGTCGAGCCGTGCGCATGGCGACGAGTGTGACGATGACTGTCCCAAAGAGATAGAAGCGATTCACAAGTGCTCGTCGGCGCGAGCGGCGCTGATTTTGAAGGCGCAGACTAGGTGCGAACAATTCGGCCATTCCGCGGCGCAGTATACGAGCGTCATCAGCAGTAACGCTGTCGCTCTAAGCATTCAGAAGGCTGGTGCGACGAATCTGACGAAGAGTTGTCACGCCACAATCGACAAGACCGCGTGAAATGGGCCTTGCAGCGTTAGACGGCGGCTCACGATTCTCTACCGCACATCGTCCATTCATGCAAACGAACGCAACGAACCATCGCAGCGAAACTATATGCGTTATTCTCACACGTCCAGTTCTGTGGGAGCACAGTCAACAACAGTGTCGCGCCGCTTGGCCGCGCCTAGGTAGCATCGCCAGCGTCTCGCGGGAAAATGAGCCAGCCACGATGCGTATTCAGCGAGCGGTCTCGAGCATCTGCACCAGCAGTCTCGTCTCTAGGGCAGACAGCACGGATCTTTCAAACCAGCGGTACTGCCAGCATCGATCTTTGAAACGCCAACGCTCCTGCAGCGAGTATTGTCCACCGTACAATGGTATGGATTTGGCAGAACATTTCTGCGCAGGATGGACCGACGTAAGCAATATGCACAATTCACACCGCGATAACATCACCGATAGCTGAGAGTTCCGGAATTGGATAGATCTAATCGTAATTATTGGCTGAAAAGTTGCCGATAGTTCATACGACGCGGCAATCCCCTCGCACTGCGGTTTCTGTTGACAGATTCCTACAGTTTCGCTGTTCAAGACGGGTTGTCTTTGTAACGACAAGTTTTCGGCTGCTCATGCAACCTCTTATCACGATCATCCTGACCACTTCTTTGATTGTGCATGCAACTTTTGGTTGCTGCCTCCACCATGCACATGCATGTGAGGCCGGTTGTTGCGTCGCACCTACGCCATACGCGAGATCCTGCCCGTGCGAGAGTGACGACGATCTAAGTGCCAGTTTGGCGAAGTTGCGTCGAAGCAGCGATAGTGACGAGAAACATTCCGACCATGGACCCCATCGATGCGAAGGTGACACGTGTAGCTTCTCCTTCACCGGATCGTCGCGCAACGGCGACACGTTAAGCGTTCGAGGGTCTCTCGCAGCGGGTTGTCCGACAGCATCATTTATCTTAATTGCGCCAACCGCTGATTGCCTAAACAGGGCAACGTCATTCAAGGCTGCCTCAGCTTCTCCAGCGATGCGCCGGCATCTAGTCCTGGCAGTTTTGTTGATTTGATGCTACTGGGTCCGCGCGCTGAGCGCAAAGAGAGTAAGTCTCTCGTGTGCCGCCATCTCGTGGCCTTCTCAGCGGGGTGTCTCTTTCAGGGCCATGCGAGGCTGGACTCTCGGATTTCATGCTTACTCTCCCGGTTTGCCGGAGGCGGATCTAAGCCTCTCGCAACTTGGAGGTCGTGATTTCTGGCGCGTATCCAGACCATGAACCGTCGGCCTTAGAATCGCCGCGGTCATTTTGGTCGCGCTTGTGAGACGTACATCTCACGGCAAGTGGCTACCCAGAGTCGTGGCAATTGCACTCGCGACAGCTGGCACGCGGATCTGCTGGTAATTCACAACCATTTGAACAAGAAAGTTCTTAGAGATAAGAGCGAAGGGTCGCGCCCTTTAGGGCGTTGAATTCAGGATCTCTTACTCGCTAAATCCGGCGCGCACGGATGCACGCTGGAATGTCCTTTGTCCCTTTATTCGATGGAGTCATGAGATGCTTGGACAGAAAATCAAGATGACCGCGTTGGCGGTCATGGCGGCAGCAGCGCTTGCAACTGTGTGCGTGCAGTCGGCGCATGCGGCGGATCAGTTTGTCGTGAGCTACCGGATGCCTCAATGGAAGGCGGCGCATTTCGACGATCTCAAGAGTGCCAACGCCCTTCACGCCACTGTCACGAAGCTGGGTTGCCAGACGAAGAAGGGGGCGCACGGCGGCCACTACGACGTCAGCTATGTCTGTCCGCAATGGCGGCAGATTTCCCTGGAGAGTCATGACGAGGCTCACCAATGGGAGAAGTGGTTGAAAGCAAATGGTTTTGAGACGAAGCACTCGCACTGAGTGCAGCGGGCCGAGAATGAAGCTGAGACCGGAGCAAGGGCCGTGGCTCCGGGATCCCGGCTTGCCACAGCCGTTCGTCCTCGTGGGCGGTTGCCCGCCTGTGCGGATTCACCGCAAGGCGGGCGCTGCCACTCCCAGCAATGGCGGCAGCACGACGTTCAGGTTTCGCGCCGCTGCATTCACCATCAACTGTTGTGTCCAAACACAGAACCGTCCGTACGCAACACCTAATGACCTAGACGCAAACGGAAACGTGGCGTGCTGATGCTGTGGCCATGTCCGTAGGTCTTGTGCCTGTTTCCATAGAAAAGACTTTGGCCATCGTGCCTGTAATTATGTTGACCGTTGAAGTCTTGGTGTGCCGGAAACAATTGGCCGTGGCCAAGGCCGCCATACGGCGCGTAAGTGCCGTGTCCTGAATAGCGTTGACGGTAAACGTCTTGGTGTACCGAATACAAGTGGCTGTAGCCGTGGCCAACGTGCGGAGCGTAAGTGCCATGCCCGGAATAGCTGCGGTGCGCCCAGTCAGAAGCATGGGTCGAACTGACAACAACAAGTCCCAACGCCACAACAGATACAAGAGCAAAGACCAACCGTTTCATGATGTTCTCCTAGGTTTGGTGGAAGGACTGAGGCCGATTTTCAGGCCACACTCCGTTTCTCGCGACCGATTCGATAGGAGAGCATTCTTCGTGCCAAATCATGGCAAGACCACGAGTCCTTTTTATTCCAATGTCTTTGCGTGTCCATAACCTCTCGATTCGACTCATTGCCGTCAAACTGATGACAAATGTCGGCAAGTTGACGACAGGAGAGATTTTTTCTCCAGTCGGCCTTGTCGAGCCGCCGATCGCAGAAAAACCAGCTCGGACCACCGTCCGAATTGAGCAGACAACTGCACTCCGTTTCGTAAACAGGTTTAGGATGTTCACCAGGCACCACAAACCGTTGGCCCATCAAGCCGTTATCTGGCTCATGGCCGTACTGTTTGCACTGCCATTATCGTTCTTAGTTACTTGCCCGTGCTCTGCCAGCGATTGTGACACATGCCCGCGCCAGTCGGTGGCGCGTGATTCCGCCGGTTGTGACGTTTGTTTGCCAACGTCGCCGCAGACGGCGGCATTTCCCTTCTGCGGTTGCCCCGACGATTGTCCCTGTCGCTGCAATAATGATCGCCAGCAGCCCGTCCAACCCGTGGTAAGCTACCAGGATTCACAGGACGACCTCGCACCAAGCTTGTTGCTGACGGAAGCCATCGGCGTTGTCGACGTGGATTCGCACGCGATGGGTGCCTCCTGCTCCCCGACGGCTGCCGCGAATTCGGCTCTCGAGCGCTGCATCTCTCTCTCGCGCTTGACGCTCTAAGTCGGCACATCATCGTCGCCGCTCTCGTGAACCACGGCGCTTCACCCGCTTTGATGCGCTTTTCACGCTTTTGCGGACGACTGAGCGGAGTGTGACGTGTTTTGGTGCCTGCTAGCACCAGGAAATACGGCGATTGCCGATCTGCTGTCAGGTCCATGGGCTCTGCAGTTCTCAAGAAACCGCGAATACGCGCGAAATCAGGAGACTTGTTGTGTTTGGAAATTCAACTGAATTGCGTTGCTGCGAAATATACCTGCACACGACGACCACAATCTTCACCCGACGATCCGCTTTGGCGTCGGCGCCACAGTTTGTCGAATCGCCCTGTCGCGTGCTCATCGTTGAGTTTCGCGACGAAGTGTATGCGGATCTCAGGTCGGTGTTTGAAGACGACGGATGTGAAGTCATGAGGGCGTCGAATGGCGCGTCGGTCGCCGCTCGGGTGAGACGATTCACACCCAATCTCGCGCTCGTCAACGAGAGCATGCCGGACGAAAGCGGCTGGTTGATTGCCGGCAAGCTGCGGCTGACGAGACGTGAGCCGGTCTGGCTCTATACAGACCGGAAACCGGATGTCGGCGATGATTGGAAAGGGTGCATCGGAGTCGATGAAATTCTCGTCTACGGAGGAGTGGTCAGCCAGCTGCGTTTGCGAGTTCGTGAGCGGCTCGAACGCTGGCCGCCTGTTTGCGCTGAGTACCTCCGAGGCGCCGAATCGAGGCCGACGGCGACCACCGCAGCAGCGGTCAAATGCGCTAGTTGGCGCGGCTCCGGAACAATTCAAGCATGAATTAAGTACGCATCCTGACTGCGTAGCGCCATTGCTGGCTTGAGACCTGCACCTTGGGCAATTAGGAACTCAATTCTTGCCTTTGACGAGCAACTAGCTTGCTCGACACGTTGAACGATTGGTCCCTTACTAGGAATAGGAGTGTGATTGATATGACAAGGACGTTTCTTGGGCTGTTGCTGATCGCGGCGCTCGTTGCCGCCGCAGCGAGCGGTTGCCAGTCGACTGGCGGCAGGGGTTACGGCAGCTCCAACAGCCACGCCGGCCATAACCATTGATCGTTTCTCCAATCCGCCGCCCGGCCACCGATTGCGCGTCGCCGGTTCAATGACGTGTTCGGTAGTCGGGTGGCATTCTTTAGCGTTAAAGCAGTTGAACAGACTTGGCTCTCAGCAGCCGCTATCGTGGCGGCGCGGTTCCGCTGAACACGTTGGAAATTCAACATGCACCCGCTCATTAAGCGCATTCAACAGTGCCGTACAAACGTGTTTGCATGTCAGCGCAGGCTGTTTTACCGACTCGTCGGAGGGCAACAGCCGCTGGCTTTGTCTTTTACATGCTCTGGTTCGCGAATTGATCCGAGTCTGTTGACTCAGACCAAACCCGGTGATTTGTTTGTTATGCGAAATGCCGGAAACATCGTGGGACCGTATCGGGCGGTTCACGGGGGCGATGCAGCCACGATCGAATACACGGTCGCCACCCCGAAAGTGCAGGACGTCATCGTTTGCGGACGTTCGCATTGCGGGGCGATGAACGGTGTTCTTCATCCCGAACAGCTCGGTGAATCACCTGCCTTTCACGCTTGGCTGGTGCATGCCGAGGCCACCGGGCAAATCATTCGTGAGAGCTACAGCTATCTCGTAGACGAGAGTCAACGACTTGACTCCACGGTCGCTGAAGAACGTGCTCGTGCAGTTAGAAAGTCTGCGGATCCATCCTTCTATGGCGACTGTCTTGTCACGTGGCGGCTCGAAACTCCACGGCTGGGTCTACAATTTCGAGACCGGCCAAGTGTTTACCTACGAACCCCTGCGGCACGAGTCGATGCCTTGAATCATTAAATCACAGACGTCGGCGGAAAGACGTGGCAGTCCATTAGTTACGAAATCAGAGAAAGGCAATCGATGAACCTGAACTCCATTCAAAATGCGATCATCCGATGCGTCAAGAAGCTCAATGACGAAAGCAAGCTGTGCTTTGGCGCAGCCGCTGGCTGTTTTGTCATCGGCGCAGGCGGCTGGTTGGTCAATCTTGCTCTGCCGGAATCGACCCTGCTGCACGGGCTGCTCGTCGTTGCCGCATTCTACTCCGTCGTGGGAGGGGTCAAGCTATTCCAAAAATCCGCAACCGACGCCCAGCCGATGGACAATCGATTCGGTGCTGGATCGAACACGTCGACTAGCCCGAAAAAACCCGCAGCCAAGCAATTGAAATCGGCTGCGTGAGCTTTGACAACTGTACGACAAGGTGATCGGAGCCGTTCAAGATGAAAGATAGTAAGAAAGCAAATTGGAGCAGTTCCCTCAAACGCGATCTGCCGGCCTCGTTCGTTGTGTTTCTGGTCGCCTTGCCATTGTGCATGGGAATCGCCATTGCGTCGGGTGTTCCCGTGGCCGCAGGCTTGATCACGGGAATTATTGGTGGACTGATCGTCGGCTGGCTAGCCGGATGCCCGTTGCAGGTCAGTGGTCCGGCTGCCGGATTGACCGTCATTGTCTACGACGCAGTGCAGAACCACGGGCTGCAGGCTCTAGGGCCTATCGTGCTACTGGCCGGTTTGATTCAGATCGCCGCCGGGGCGTTGCGGCTGGGACAATGGTTTCGTGCCGTTTCTCCCGCGGTTATTAAGGGGATGCTGGCGGGAATCGGCTTCTTAATCATGTTCAGCCAACTTCACGTTATGATCGACGACAAGCCGAAGGGAAGCGGCGCGGAAAACCTGGTAACGATACCGGCTGCGATGACGAAGGGCTTCGCGCCGCCCGATTTTTCCGATCGCGACGCACGGCAGACGCGTTCACGCGCGCTGCATGAAATCGGTGGCGTGCACCGTCTTCAGTTGCAGCTTCACGAGCATCTCCTCGCTCTCGCAGGCCAAAGCGGGGAAGACAGCGACCAATCCCCCAACACCGAGGTCGCGCCCGCCGGCTCACTGGAATCTTTGCAACAACAGCAGAACAACATCACTCAGATGCTGACCGAAGCCGTTGCTCGTCTACAGGAAAGTGATTACGCTTCCGGCGACGCAGAGAAACACGTCAAGATTCTGGCCGCTGCCAAAGACGCGCTGCGACAGAGCGAGGTCGCCGGCGCGGCGCTTGGCAACGGTTCTCTCGATGCCGCGCTCAGATCGCAGCGGTCCGCTATCGCTTCGTTCGAGACCTTGCTGGAGAAACTGAAGAACCACCAAATGGCCGCCTACATCGGCGTTCTGACCATCGTGCTGATTGTGCTCTGGCAAGCATTTGCTCCCAAGAGGCTCGATATCATTCCCGCGCCGTTGTTTGCGATCATGTTGGCAGCTGTCGTCGCCGCAATCGTAGCGCTACCAGTGCTGTACGTCGAAGCCCCGGCAAACTTGTGGGACGACATTCGTTTCCCGTCCTGGAATAATTTGTTGTCGTCATGGGGCGAGTTGCTGCCGGTCGCGTTGCTGATGGCAGTGGTGGCCAGCGCAGAGACGCTGTTATGCGCTACCGCCGTCGATAAGATCCAGCAAGGGCCACGAACCAACTACGACCGTGAGTTGATGGCACAAGGCGTGGGAAATGGTATCTGCGGGATGCTTGGCTCGCTACCGATGACTGGCGTGATCGTGCGAAGTTCTGCCAATGTGCAAGCAGGCGCACAAAGCCGCTTGTCCGCCGTCCTGCACGGAGCCTGGTTATTACTGTTTGTCGTAGGACTGACGTTCGTCCTTCACTTACTTCCGACCGCCAGTCTGGCCGCGATGCTCGTGTACACCGGCTACAAGCTGGTGGACATCAAGTCGGTCCGCGAGCTACAGAGCTACGGTTGGAGCGAAGTGGGGATCTATGCGGCCACCGTGGGCATGATTGTGTTCACCGACCTGTTGACCGGTGTGCTGGTCGGTGTCGGTCTATCGGCAGCCAAGTTGCTTTACCGATTCTCGCATTTGGACTCGCAACTCGATATCAACCTGACAGGCAACACGGCCGCGTTGAAACTTCGGGGGGCTGCGACGTTCGTCCGGTTGCCCGTTTTGGCCTCGGAACTGGAACGCGTACCGCGGGGCGCGGAATTGCACGTCGACTTCGAGCACTTGGACTACATCGACCATGCTTGTCTCGAACTGCTGATGACTTGGGCCAAGCAGCACGAATCGGTAGGCGGGCGACTGGTAATCGATTGGACATCGCTGCATGCCCGGTTCTCTCCAGGCAAATTGGCTGACTCCCGTAGCAAGGAATAGTTGAACTGCATACGCAAGCGGCGCTGGTCTTGATTCCGCTTTGACAGGTTGCTTGCGTCGATGGGAACTTATGTCAGTTATGGTGAAATTGCTTGAGGCGATATCGACGTGCGTTTTCGCTACGGTAGCACTGCCCTTCGTGATCGCGGCATATCTAACATCCGGTGGCGGAACATCTCTTCAAAGCACCGTCACAACGGCTCAACGCCTCGCGTATTGTCAAAGTCCAGGTCAAAGTAGCGCCAGCGACTGCCCAAAATTTTGCGTTCACTACGGTACGAAGACACCTGCCGTGTCTCCAACCCTACCTGAGCTGGGCATTAGCATGACGACTTGTTTTTGTCTGGTTGGACGCCGCCATAGAGCCACCGACGCGCGAACGGACGGATGCGTCTCTATCGCTCGGCAATCTGCAACGGCGCTCCAGCGCCATGTCTGTTTCTCGCGACTGATGCTTTGAATTCTGCACGCGGGACTTGCAAGGCAAAAGTTGGATTGTTATTCGGTAGCCTGACCGTCGGTTCGGTCTAGGAATCTACCGCGTCGACAATTCACGTTCTAGAAGCCCACTCCTCCAACCGGAGTGAATGGCATCGGTCGGGCCTGAGACGAGAAGGTGATATCTCGCGCCGGCCCCTAACCTGTCATTGTGAGTCCATGCTGTTGGATGATCGACAAGATTCACGCGGCATGAAGTAGGTCGCACGCGCGACCCGCCCGATCATTGCCCAAGGTGAAGCAAACTTCGGCAATTGTGCTCACAATCATCGTTGGGAAGATTGCGATGTCGAAATGTCGACTGGGAATCCGAGTCAATCGATTTCTCCGAGGGGTATCGATTGCTGCTGGTCACTGATGGGGTCACCGAAGCTCGCAAATCCCACCGATGCATTTTTCGGTCGACAAAACATGCCGATCTGCTTAGCAACCGCGCCAGTTCACCGGAGCAAGTAGTCGCAGCGATCCTAGACGCCGTGCGATCGCATCAGCAAGGTCAGCAGGCGTCTGGCCACATCACGATTCTCGTGTTGGAGCCCGGCTGTGTCCCGGAAAGTAAGCTGAGCGCCAGTGATCAGCTTTGAATTCTTGTACCAGTCGTTATGAAGGTTGGGGTTGGGTATGGACTTGCCTGGGTTTTTGGTCCAGGTTGAATGCAAGTTTCAACTTTCTCGTTCATCTGCTGCAAAGGTGAGCGGAGCGAACTTTTGCAGCCGATGAACGAGCTGCAAACTCTTCAGGTGTGGCATTGCCCAAGGCACTGTGTGGACGATGCCGGTTGTAATCCAACCTCCATTCTTCAAGTTTCTCTTGGGCGTCTTCGAGGTCAATGAACCAGTGTTCATTCAAGCACTCTTGACGCACGCGTCCGTTGAATGACTCGATGTACGCGTTGTCGGTTGGCTTTCCCGGCCGGCTGAAGTCAAGCTTCACCTCGTTGAAATAAGCCCACCAGTCCAGCGACTTGGAGATGAACTCTGGCCCGTTATCAACGCGATTGGATTCCGGTTTGCCGCGGTGCTTCGTCACGTCCTCCAAGATGCCGACGACATCGTCGCCACTGAGGCGTTGCCCAACCCGAATCGCCAGACACGCGCGACGCTCGCTGACGTCGTAGCGTTGCTGAAGCTTCTTCACCGTTTGGCTCCGACGAACGGGCTTTAGACCTTTCCCTCGACGACGTCCTGCAACATCCGTTTGGCTACCGTCGGGTCGCGGCGTTGTTGCGTGCGGAAGATTGGCGAGTCAGCGACACACACGTGTATCGACTGTGGCGTCGTGAAGGCTTCAAAGTGCCGCAAAAGGCGGAGCGAAAGCGACACGCCGGCAGCAGCGTCAACAGTTGTGATCGGCTTCGCACA
>CALJLD010000100.1 GCA_937982665.1 uncultured Planctomycetales bacterium | reverse complement strand
CAAATCTCCTGTTCGGCCTGAAATTGCTCTTTGCGGATGTGCAACTTTTGTGGCAGCGGGGCCCTCTTCAATTTCAACTCGCATGTTCCATTTTTCCAATACGTGGTCGGCGTTCGCCCCTATGATCTGGCCATGTGATCTATTGTTGCCGTTTGATGCATTTCATCCTCAAAGTCCATGAGCGCCATCAACATGAAAAAACTCACGCCAGTCCTGTTTGTGAAGAACATTGAAGAGACCCTGCCCTTCTGGCTCGAACGCCTGAAGTTTACGAAGACGATTGAGGTTCCCGGTGAAGCGGGGCTGGGGTTCTGTATTCTGCAGCGAGGTGGCGTGGAGGTGATGCTGCAAACGCAAGAGAGCCTGCGGGAAGATCTTCCGCAACTCGCGGATGAGGAATTGTCCTGCACCGGCGTGATGCTCTTTGTCGAGGTGGACGAACTTGACGAGTTTATCACCGCAACTGAATGCTGTGAAATCGTATCGCCGGAGCGGACAACGTTTTACGGGATGCGGGAGATTGCCGTGCGCGCGCCGGGCGGTTGTGTTGTGATCTTCGCACAGAAAGTTGGCGAGCAGGCGGGATAGAGTGGCGGTTGAGTGCACGACGTTCCGCGCGATGATACATCGCCAATGACAACAGGCTCGGTAAGCGTTGCCTCTTGCTTCGCCGAGTTTGACGAGCAAACTCGGCTACCCGGTCGTACGCGGTTGCGCGAATTCCGTTAGACGCTCCCAAGCATCCATCTGAGACTGATGGATGGAACACCATGAGCAATTTCAAGCAGAAACTGAGGGCCTTTGTTAAGCGACGCCACCCGCGGGGTTGCTCTGCCGATCAGATTGCAGCATTGGTCGAACATGTGGATGGGTGCTTGCCCTCATCGTATATCCAATTCATGGAGGTCGCTGGCAATGGCGTTGACGACTTCTTGCGAGGGGGCGATTTCACGGTCGAGGACTTAGATGGTGTGAGAGAAGCAGCCGACGAACTCTTAGTCGAAGCTGGACTGGAGCCGCTTCCATCGAGTGCGTTCGTTTTCACGATGCACCAAGGCTATCAGTTCTACTATTTTCTGGACGGTGCCGTTTACTACTTCAAAGAGGGCCAAAGTCGAACAGAGAAACGATGTGACTCGTTTGAATCGTTCTTCGATGCTGTCGTCCAGAACATTCGACAACGGCCAGCGAGATAGCAACCTTCGCCTTCTGCACCGCAATCCTCCCAAGCGGTTGGCGAGCATGCGACTTGCTATTCATGGTGCTGCTGCACAGGCAGCGCCTGGACCAACAAACGGCGGCTGGTCAAACTTTTTCGTTCGGCGAGTACCGCCAAGCCTTGCCCACAGGAGCATGGGTAGCAAGCTACCCATGGCACCCACCAGCAAGACAACTTGTGGTGCTCACCCATAACTTGTTGTGGGGCTCACCCATAACTTGTGCGCCGATCCACAAGCTGCTCGATTCAAGCTTAGCGCCATCCGCGGCTTTGCCTGTTGTCGTTGGTGTGTTGCTCCGCTAGGTTACCAGCGTGGCCAGCGATCGCTGCATTCGGCGGATACGGACCGGCGAACGATCGCTTTTGTGGCCGAGAAAAGCGCGCGGCAAACTGATCGATGAGCGATCCTTATTATCAACAACTCTTCGCCGAGCGGATCGGCGGCGTCAATTACGGCAAAAGCAACGAGATCTATAAGTTCGAGAAGATCAAGCGGGCCAAGCGCCAGGCTCTTGCTGATCATCCGGATCGCAAGTTGATCGACTTCGGCATCGGCGAGAACGACGAAACGGCGCCTCCGGTCGTTCGCGAAGCTATGGCCAGGGAAATCAACATTCCGGCCAACCGCGGCTATGCGGATAACGGCATTGCCGAGTTCAAGCAAGCCGTGGCGCGATTCATGCAGCGACGGTTTGGCGTTGAGTTGGATGCCGCCACGGAGGTCAACCACTCTATCGGGTCGAAGCCCGCATTGGCGATGCTGCCAGCGGCATTCATCAATCCCGGTGATGTCACGCTGATGACCGTGCCAGGCTATCCTGTCGCTGGAACGCACACAAAATATTACGGTGGCGAAGTCCATCGCCTGCCGTTGCTGCGCGAGAATGGCTTCCTGCCGGACCTGGACAGCATTCCGGACAACATCAAGCAGCGCGCCAAGTTGCTGGTGTTGAACTATCCCAACAGCCCGACAGGCGCGCTTGCCTCGCAGGAGTTCTACAAGCGGGTGATTGACTTCGCCCATGCGAACAATGTTGTGGTTGTGCAAGACGCGGCGCATCTGCTGCTGACTTTTGAAGGCGAGCCGCTGAGCTTTCTGGCTGTTGATGGAGCCAAGGAAGTGGGCGTGGAAGTTCACTCGCTTTCCAAAGGCTTTCACATGATTGGCTGGCGTTTGGGGTGGGTCTGCGGCGCGGGGCGAATTGTGCAAGCGTTTGCCGACGTGAAGGACAATTACGATTCCGGCCAGTTCATCGCCATTCAGAAAGCGGCCGTCAACGCGCTTGATGATGAGTCGATCCCCGACCAGGTTCGCGAGAAGTACCGACGCCGGCTGAGCAAGCTAGTTGGCACGTTGCGAGAATGCGGCTTTGATTGTGACGTGCCGGGCGGATCGTACTTCCTCTATACGAAGTCCCCCACCGCGGTTGATGGTCACACGTTTGAGAATGCCGAAGCGGCCAGCCAGTATCTCATTCGCGAACATTCGATCTGCACGGTGCCATGGGA
>CALJLD010000099.1 GCA_937982665.1 uncultured Planctomycetales bacterium | reverse complement strand
CTTCGCCCAACATGCGAAAGTCATCCGGCCACCAGGCGTCAATCTCTTGCAGCAAAGCTTGCCAGGCTCGTTCGCGCGGGGCTTCGATCTCGATTTCCAGTTCGTATTGGCGCGTTGTCTGTTCTTGCGTGGAGGGCATCAGTGGAGGCCTTTCTATTGCAGTGCGAAGAAAAGTTAGGGTGTGAAGAAGAGTTATGGTGTGTTTTGCGGTTTGCGTTTGCGAGCTTTGGTTTGTTTTTGTTTGGCTCGTTGTGTTTGTGGCTTGGCGGATGATTTGTCGACTTGTTGTGCGGTTGTTGATGAGACTTCGATGTGGTCCTTCAAGTGCCCTAGGGCCGAGGCCATCTTCTTGACGTGTTTGGAAACCCAGCGATCGCAGATGCGTTGAATGGGCACCGGGTTGAGGTAGTTCCATCGCATGCGGCCTTCACGGCGAATGACGACGAGATTTGCCTGAACGAGAACGTCCAGGTGCTTCATCACGTTGGTGCGGCAGAGCGAATCGAACTTTGCGACGAGATCTCCGGTGGAGAGCGGCCCTGCGGCCAACGCATCGAGCAGGTCTCGCCGCGTTGAGTCCGCCAGAGCTTTCCAGACCAGGTCGTGTTTGTCCCGTTCGTTCATGTCACTAAATAGTGACATATTGAGCGGTGGCCGTCAACGGGTATTCGCGTAGAATTTCCGCAAGGAGGACTTCTATGCAGATCAACGTTTACACCAAGGCGACGTGCCCTTTGTGCGACAAAGCGAAAGACGTGCTGGCCCAACACGGGCTGAGCTTTCGGGAAATCAATATCACAGACAACGCGGAGTTGGCCGCGCGATTCGACACCTGCGTGCCGGTGGTGGAGATTGACGGCAAGATCCGCTTCCGCGGCAAGGTTGATGCCGTGTTGTTGAGGAGACTGCTGGATCACGCAGGCGAGCGGAACGCGAAGTGAAGTGCCGGCAAAGTGCGCGGAGCGGAACCTGCGTTTCTCACCTTCACTTTCGTTGCTCAAACAATCCCATGCGTGAAGTCATTCCTCACCGACTCTGGCTGGGAAATGCCGTCGAGGCCCGGCGGATTCTGCCGGTAACGGAATTGGAGATTCAAGCCGTCATTGATTTGGCGATGAACGAACCGCCGGTCCAGTTTCCTCGCGAGATTGTCTACTGCCGGTTTCCGCTGATCGATGGCTCCGGCAATGACGAAACAACGTTGCGCGCGGCGATTTCGGCGGCAAGCCAGTTCTTGCTGGGCGGCACAAAGCTGTTCGTGTTTTGCAGTGCCGGCATGAGCCGTTCTGTGGCCATCGCTGCTGCAGCTTGGGCTTTAGCGGAACAGTGCAGCCTGGAAGATGCGTTGCGAACTGTTGCCAGTGAAGGTCCCAGCGACGTCTCGCCGGGATTGTGGCAAGACGTAACTCGAGTTCTTTCAGCCGAGTGACGATTTTTGTCCACGCGGCTAATTGGTTTGCGCAGCTCATCAATTGAATCCGTCAAAACTGCGGAACCGACTTTGATCGCAATGACCCGGTTGCCAATGCAAAAAGCCCTGACGACACTCGGTCACCAGGGCTTTTTTGCTTAAGCAATCTGCAAAGAATTCGCGTTATTTCTTCGGGCGAGCGAGTTGGCCTTCGCCGCCGATGACGTATCCGAAGTATTCCCAGTTGCCCCAGACGGCCCATTCGGGATCGCCGGTGTAGCGCTTATCGCTCTCATGAACGATCAGGTACTTGTAGATCTGGCTCTTGGGATAGTCATAACCGTAGCAACGGATGTTGTTCATGATCCAGCCGGAATCCAGGAACGGATCATTGTTGTAAGTTCCTCGGTAATTCACGATGTAATCGCAAATCGTCAAGGTTTCAAAGTCCAGGTCCTCAATGCTGTCGACGGTACCTTGCACACGGCCATCACCCAAATCCCAATACCAATCTCCAATGTCATCGTACGCATAGACGGATGTGTAGTGGCCGTTGACAACAACGCCTTCGTCCGCGTACCCGTTGTTATCCGAGTCCCATTTTTCCTTCTTCTGGCCAGGCACGACGGTCGTCTGGGCTTGCACACTCGTGCAAACGACCGCGACGAACAAAACAGCCAAAACAATCTTCAGCCCACTCTTCATGGCATTCTCCAGAAATGCATGTCCTTGAAAGATGTCTGCGAAACAAAAAATCAGACAATAATACTTGAAACCCTAACATGAAGGGCGGGAGACACAAGGTCGATAGCATCTACATCCCGCAAAACACCTCGACCGACAACAGGGCAGGGAATGACAAACGAAGAAACCCGGCCCCCAGTGAACGCTGTGCTTGGCCTACCCTAACTTTCCCCAACTGCAAGAAACATTGGCAGACAGCGTGTGCCACAGCGCCCATTGCTGGCTTAGCGATGGAACATTACGGCAGCGTGCCGTCTCGATTGTCGAACACGATTCCCTGGCCATCGTCATCCCAGCGCACGGACTGCATTTCCATAATGTCCCAGAATTCAATCTGCCGAATGGAATCCGGAATTGGCCAAAAGGCAATATCTGTATCGATAAGGAACTCGTGGATCAGGTAATCACGTAGGTTGATGCCATAGTAGATGATGTCCGTTTGATGCACTGAGTAAACGGGATTGCCTGACGCCTGCGGCCGGTCCGGCATCATGCGATGGCTGTAAACAGGTATTAGCGAAGGCGCGCTTTGCACCAGGCCTCGCACGACGTCGCATGCCGCGTCCTTGTCGGTCGGACGCGGTCCCCAACTCGGCATCCAGATATCATTGTGTTCGAGGTCAAAAAGTAGGCCGTGCAATGGAGTGTCGAGACGTGCCTGCAAGGTCTCGTCGGATTCGGTCCGCCAATTGGGAAAGTGGTCCGAGACAGGCAGGGCCGTTTGCAGAAAGTCGCGGAGATCATCCGGAAATACAAAACGGAACTTGTCTTGAATCTGGCTGATCTCTGCACTGGTAAGTCCCTCGGTGAACCTAATCCCTTTGTCTTTCAGCAGCTCAACCATCACCTTCCATTGGCTATCCGGCATGATTGTCTCTTTATGCGAAGCGAATGATGATTGGGCCAGCAGGTTGAGTGCCGCTGGCAAGCGAAGTCTGCCAGTGTTGCGCTGGAACGTCAATCGGGCTCACGAGTGTCACTGGCTCAGCTAGTGCTGATGCACTGACAACTCGGAAAGCCATGGCCCTTTGTGGCGCTGCGGTCAGATCACGCTTTGAAGACGCAGTTCGAAGACTTGATGTCGGCCGCTGGCCGCTGCGGATTACTCACTGGCCTGCAACGCTATGTAAACACCGACAGGGTCTCGAATGACGGCGCGCCCCGCGTCAGTCGATCCCTTGATGATCTCACCGCCGCCCTTGCGAACGAGTCGAAGACTCTCCTCTAAGTCATCGACAGGTAGACTCAGTAGCCAAACGGGTGGGATTCCCGCGTTATCACCCCCCGCATGGCAGATTTCCGCCGCAGACACACCGTCGGGTCGCCGCATTTCAAATCCGCCATCCACCTCAGCGGAACCCGTCGAATACCCGACGACCTGTTCGTAAAAACGGCACGCCATCGAGACGTCCGCAACGACAAGAGTCAGCCAAGCAATATGACCAACACCGTGAGGTTGGTCTGTTGTCTTTGATTCGCCACCAACGACAGGGATTGCGCCGAATGCAGCACCGATGGGGTCCACAAGAACGGCCCATTGACCTTGGCCGTCCTCGCTCTTGGCGTGCATCAATTCGGTGCCACCGAGTTCGAGGGCGCGCGCCGCGCTGGCACCAACGTCGGAAACCTGGAAGTGCGGCATCCATTGCAGAGGTAGGGCCTCGCATTCAGGGGCGCGTGCCCCCAAGCCGATGACCGGTGTGCCATGATTGTTTGTCAGATCTTCACGCCAAAGAGGGGCGTTCCCTGTTGTCAGGATCTGAGAGTAGAAGCTAAGTTCCCGCTCATGCTCGGGCACAGCAATATCTGCGCTGAGGACTCCGCCGACGCCGGGAGCAAATGGACTTCGCATGACCACCTCACCTGAATCGAGTGCGCAAGAAGTTAAACGGGGCCTGGGTACGGTGCTCAAACTCGATTGAGCATAGTTGTTCTTAATCAACTTTTGATTGGCTGAAACATGTCGACCGCAACTATGACGTGATGAGCAGTTTCAGAGTACCCCCATGTTTTGATGCCCATGCGAGTTTGAGCATGTAACCAAAGGTCAGCTTATCGCGCGGTGCCGCTTGACTGAAGTACGCCTTCGGAATCTTCGAGTAAGCGCTGTCGGTCATTGCGCTGGATGTAGTAGCCCAAGACTTCTGGCGAGATCGCATTCCGCAGGACGCGCACAGAAGCATCGGCATTGGCGAATAGTGTCAAGCCTTCATGCCAACTCCCAAACATGTGGACGGCATTCGGGTCATCTGCCGTTGAGAAGTCCGCCCTGGGCGCAAGCGAAACGGCGCCGTGAGCGGTCCTGTCACCGCCGACACGGATGAACGCGGGGCTGTCCGCCGCCATCGCCAGCGGCAATTCGAGCCATCCATGGGTTGCTTCAGGCTGACCCAGCCAATCCGGGTGCATGTGTTTCTCGCCGATCAAGGCGGTGTTGCTCGTCCCGTCAACGCAACTGGCGAAGTTTGTGACCGATCCCGGGAAGTCGCCCTGCGACGGATTTGATCGCAGGTTGACAATCATGCCATTGGCTTCATGGCTCCAGACAACATCGCTGGAAGAGTGGGCAGCCACATAATCGGTCGGCAGGTATTTGTGTACGGACGGCGACGAAGAAAAGAGATCGCTGCCTTCAAAACTGTAGGTGGCATTGGTTCGCCGTGTTGGGCATTGCCAATACGGCGATCGGTAGTCGGCAAGTAGCGAAATGTTCTCGGGAGAATTCGCTGGCGAATGTAAGTCAAACTGTCGAAAAACGGCGCTCGCTTCCATGTATGGCAAGACCATCAAAGCCCAACTCCCGAAGTGCTCTTCAGTGTTCACGGAAAACGGCGGAAGTTTGCGATGCACATCGTGATATTCGTGCATGGCCAAGGCAAGATTATGGAGGTTATTAGCACACTCGACTCGCCGGGCGGAATCCAACGCAGTTCGATTCGCATTTTGAACGAGCACGACGACAACAACCAACAGGGCCGCTATGAGGATGATCACAACGACGGGAGACGCAAACTTGAGTTTCATGACGCAATCCTTCCTGTCGATGTGAAAGTTGCGGGGCTAACGATCGTCCTTGTCGTCTGGTGGCTCGGCCTCAGCAGCCTTGTCAATAATCACAAGTGTGTCAGGCTTGATGACCGCGAGGTAGTAGGGATGGACCGGCTTGCCATCGCTGGAAACGATGACGATCGTTGGCTTGGACAGTGTCTTCAGGATTTCTTCTTCGGTCAGTTCCTCGCCTGCCGCATTCGTAATCTCAAGGTCAGCCAGCTTTCTCTTGTGGTACTGCCACAGCAGGATTGGCTTTCCGTCTGATGTCCATTCTCGCGGATGGGACAGCAGGACCTCGGTCCCCTGCGGCGCAAATGCCTCGCGGTACAACGGTGTCGGCGTCGGCG
>CALJLD010000098.1 GCA_937982665.1 uncultured Planctomycetales bacterium | reverse complement strand
GCGACGCCCGCACCGAGAGCCAGGTCCAACGACTGATTATCCCGGCTGTCACAGGATAACCAGGAAAGAAAGCCACGTTGGCCAAGTCCATGTTTGCGCGGACCGGCGGCAATGTGCTGCGATAGCCATGCTCTGCGATATGCGCATAGAGCCAACCGTCCCAGCGCACCAGGCCCAGATAGGGCTCATTGCTGACGAAGGCCGTGAGTGCGATGGCTAAGAGTGTTTGCACCCCCGCCAATGCAATCCCCAACGCCACGCACCGCACAGCCGCGGAACGCCAAAGCGGACTCTGCCGCCAAAGTGGTGTCGTCTGAGACGTTGTGCCGATTGTTGGCGAGTGGTCAAGCATGCCGACAGTTGTTGAGAAGCGGCAACGGAAAAGCGGTACAAACGTACGTCACCCGATGCCGTTTCGATTAGCACTCAGGCAACCGTTGTCGTGAACGCTGTCCCGCAGATGGCGCTTGTAGCAATTCTTCACTTCAGCGCGATTTTGCCGCTCGACTCAGCCCGACAATGGTCTGCTTGTTGCCTTTTGGCACCACGGCGCGAGCTACGCTTCTTGTATTCCGCAAAGAAGCTTGCCGCTTGCGTTGAGGTTTCTCGTGAAAGTTTGTGTCATCGGCGCCGGTCCTGCTGGATTGACGGCTGCGTATCAGCTCGCAAAATCCGGAGTTGAGATCGAGCTGTTTGAAGCCAGCGCCGAAGTGGGAGGGATGTCCCGCTCCATGCAAATGTGGGGGCAAACCGTAGACCTGGGACCTCATCGATTCTTTAGCAGCGACGCCCGCGTCAATCGACTGTGGTTGGAAGTTGTGCAGGGCGATTACGTGATGGTCGATCGCTTGACGCGGATCTTCTATGACGGTCGCTTCTTTCAATATCCGCTGGAGCCGTTCAACGCGCTCAAGAACCTTGGTCCCACCCGTGCGGCGGCGTGCATTTTGAGCTACCTTCGTGCCCGACTCAGCAAGAAAGACTCATCCCAGCAGCCGGAGACTTTTGAATCCTGGGTGGTGAATCGCTTCGGCCGCAGACTGTATGAGACCTTCTTCAAGTCATACAGCGAGAAGCTGTGGGGAATCTCGTGCCAGGAGTTGGATGCGGACTTCGCCGCGCAGCGAATCAAAAAACTCTCACTGGGCGAAGTCATCAAGAATGCCTGCCGCATTGGGCGCAAGCAACACCGGACGCTGGTGGATCGCTTTGCGTATCCAACAGGCGGAACTGGTGTGGTCTACGAACGCATGGCCGAAGGCATTGACGCTGTGGGGGAAGTTCACCTGCAACGGCCGGTCAAGCGTGTCATTACCAAAGACGGCCAGGCTAGAGCGGTGGAATTGGTCGATGGCCGAGTTTACGAATGCGACCACGTTGTCTCGACTATGCCGCTGACGCTTCTGGTCAAAGGTTTGGACGATACGCCGGCAGAAGTCCTGGAAGCCACACGCAAGCTGACGTTCCGCAACACGATTGTTGTCTATCTGCACGTGGATGCGACGGAACTGTTCCCCGATCAATGGGTCTATGTGCATTCGCCGAACCTGAAACTTGGCCGGATCACGAACTTCCGCAATTGGGCGCCACAGTTGTACGGCGATTCCGACAAGTCGATCGTTGCTCTGGAGTATTGGTGCAACGATGGCGACGAAACCTGGCAAGCGGCCGATGAACAACTCGTCGAGCTGGGCAGCCGTGAGCTCCGTGCGACTGGACTGATTGGCGATGCGCCGATCATCGACGGCGCTGTCGTCCGCGTGCCCAAGTGTTATCCCGTCTACAAAAGCGGTTATCGCGATCATCTGGCTGTGGTCACGGAATACTTGAATACGATCGAACGTTTAACGCCTATCGGTCGCTACGGCGCATTCAAGTACAACAACCAGGATCACAGCATCCTGATGGGCCTGCTGGCCGCCGATCAAATCTTGCACCAGAAAGATGGCGATCTGTGGTCGATCAACACCGACTACGAATCGTATCAGGAAGCGGCCGTCATTGGCGAAACCGGTTTGGAGCCAGTTGCCGGTTGAGCGCGTGCGTTCGCATGTTGCGCCGCAGCGGCCGACGAAGTCTGTGAGAATCACGAGCAAGCAAAGAAACAAAACGACAACAAGCACATCGTTTCGGCACGAGTGCTATGTCACCAGCACACCATCCGCCCGCAGGTACTGTAGGAAGTCGAGATCGAGAATCTCAAAGGGTGATGCGACCGCCTGCCAGCGTTCGCCGCGCTGATCGATCTGCCAATCTTCGATTGGACCAAGCTTCTCGCTGGCGAATTGCAGATAGTTGATCTTGGTAGGGTCCAGGCCAATAACCCTGGCCAACGTTGCGTCCAAGGCGGGCAAGCTTGTGCCGATGGCAACCAGGCCCATGTGTTTGCGGCTGCCCATGATGGGGCCGTCACCTTCCATGCAATCGATGCCGTCGACGATGCCGATTGTGCGACCGCAACTTGAGTTGATATCTACAACTGTCTGCGGAATGCCGTTGTAGTGCAGCACGTTCTTCGGCCAACCGTACTTGATGCCTGGCAGAGTCCCATAGAGGTTCTTCATCGCGGCTGTCATGCCCACCCAATGGTGCGTTTTGAGCTTGGGCATGCTGACCACCAGGTCCGCTTCGGCAACTGCCTGGGGGAAGAAGAAATGCGGCAAGCCGCTATGGTGGCCGCGATTGGACGTCTGCTTGACGTCTTGATAATTCATGTCCGCAAACTTCAGTCGTTCGCTCCGCAGGGCGTCGCCGATACCGGACTCGGCCAAGGCCATTTCCGTATCGCGAACGTGGCCGGGAGCTTCGCCAACGGTGACTTCCGCGCCGTGCTTGAGAAAGACATCCGCCGCCGCAACAACCATGGCCGGATGTGTTGTCATATGCGGAGCATCGCGTGTCGGCTCCACCATGTTCGGCTTTAGCAGCACCTTGCGGCCGCGAATCCAGTTGAAGTCAAATCCGGTCTCGTGGAGCCCAGACTCGATCGTGCTGGCGAGGTTTCCGCTGTAGCTTTGATTCGAGGCCAGAAAAACAGGGCTGCGTTCGGCCAACAATCGCCTGGCGATGGGAAGCCCGATGGCGCCGGCGGCGGCCAATGTTGCACCGCCAACAAGCAGCGCGCGGCGATTGAACTTGCCTTCTGCTTCACCGCCATTCGTTGGCGAGTTCGACTTCGCGCATGGGGCATTCTTGGCTGCGGCCTTGGGACAGGCCGGCCGTTGGATTTCACCGTCGCGTTGTTTCTTGTCGCTCATTGTTCGGTTGCTTTTTGTTTCCCGCCTGAAGGAACGCAGGAGGGATAGAGCGGGTTGTTCGCTCCGCTTACAGCCAATAACAGCAAGGCCAGCCGCAATGGAGCTTCCTCTTCCAGCGCTCTTGTCGCCAGTTCGTCGAGTTGGGACTCATCGGCCTGCGTTTGGGCATGACGATGCGCGGCCAAACCCATCGCGGCATAGGCATAGGATGCGGCGCTGCGTTGCTTCGGCAATTCGCGGTTGAGAAACTCAAGCGACGCGGCGACGCGGTCATCGTCGATATGCTCATCGGCCAACGCCAACATGACCAACCCCGTAGGCTGCACATGTGGCCGAAGTTGTTGGCCCAGGATAAAGGTATTGCCGTAGTTGCATCCGCCCTCTGGCAACAAACGATCCGCGAGCAACTTCGCCGCCTCGCGAGCGCGTGGATGGTCACTCTTTCCCGCAGCCTTGAGAGCTAGCAAAGCGAATGCGGTGGGTTCCAGCCAGGAGTGTGTTCCCTGCACCCAAGGCCATCCAACCAGCATCGTATCGTGGCCGATGTTATCCGCGCGTGGCGGGATGGTCTCGCCCTGCTGTTGCAGCAGCCAGTTGACGGCATCGCCAATCGAAGTCTGGAACAAAGCGGGATTTGTGCTGGCCTTGGTCCAAGCGATCACAGCCAATGTTGTTGGCCATTGCGGATGGGGCTCTTTCTCAGTCACGCCCAGGCTGCCGTCGGTGGTTTGCCAGGATTGCAGCGCGCGAAGTTGCTTGTCAGCGTCCAAAGCGCGACCGTGCGCGGTCAGCGCGAGCGCTGCCAACGCAGTGGGCTCCGTCGCCGCAGCCGTACCAGGGGCATAACCCGGTCCAACGCAGTCCGACAAGAAATCCAAGGCTGTGGGAATCCAGTCCATTCAGGCATCGCTGTTTCGGGAATCGGCTCGAATGATCGGCACAACCGCTCCGTTTCTTCAATCTGGAGAAAGCGCACAGTCGGAACGATCACTACCTGGAAAAGCCTAGCACGTGGAGCGCGCCATGCGATCTCACAAACGCTTCACTTGACCACCTCAGGCAACGTAGAGTTTTGGCGCATTGTGCAAAATCGACCGATCACCGCCCGACCGTCCAGTTTCGGCCGGATCATTTTGCCCTTTTGTGTAACTCGGCGCTAGGATCATGCCTCAAACGCTGCTTTCCCGATTAACGGCCCCGCGCGGCGAACATCCGCTCGAGGCCGAAGGGCTGCGCGTGTTGTGGTGGATGCATATCGCCATGGCGGGCTTTCTGGCCGTGCTGTTCCGCATGTGGAACTTGGGGTCGCTTCCCGGCGTCAATGGCGACGAAGCCTGGTACGGGATGGTGACGGAAGCCTTGCTCAGCGGTGAGTCGTCGGCATGGCTGACTCCCACCGGCAATCCACTCAATCCGTTCTACTTCCTGCCGCTGCTCTTTTTGCACTCGTTATTTGGACCGTCGTTTACAATTCTTCGCGTGCCAGCGGTGGTCAGCGGACTGGCGGCACTAGCCGTGAATGTTGCCTTATGCCGAAAGCTTTTTGGCGAACGCACCGCGTTGATCTCGACGCTGGCGCTTGCCGTCTTGCCAATCAACATTGCTTACAGCCGTTTTGGTTGGGATACCAGCCAAACACTCCTGGCGACGCTGCTGGTCCTTTACGCGTGCGCGGCGTTGGCTCGCTGCGGATTCGATATCGAGAAGAGCGAAAACCTCACTGGCCGCAAGAAACGGCGAGCCCGCTTTCAAGATCCCAAAGGCCGCCGAACCAAATTCTTCTTGTTTGCGGCAACAGCGTTTGGCTGCTCATTGCTGGTCCATCCCACAAATATCTTCCTCGCGCCGATGGTTGTGGTCAGCGCAATTGTCGCTTGGCGCGTTGAACTGCGAGAGTTTTTCTGCGGTCCCCATGCAAAAGTCAAGATCGGGGTCGCACTGTTAAGTGGAACGGCGGCCGCAATCGCCGCGGTTGTCATTGGATCCAAGTTCGCGCCGGACGCGATCGGGCGACTAGCATCTTTCAGTCAACTTGGCGAGTTCTCGATCAACTTCGCCAGACTTTTCTCCGGTGTGACCGTCTGCCGGTATATCGCCGGCAGTTGCATGCCTGGCTTTGATGGCGAGCCCTGGATCTTCAACGGATCCGTTTATGACATCTTGGGCATTGCCATGGTTGCCGCAGGCGTCTTGATGGTTGGCTGGTGGTTGTGGCGGGCTCGACCGAAGCTGGAACTCGCCTTGGCCGCCGGCTATCTGCTTTCTCTGCTCGGGTTTTACCTCGTCGCCGGGCCAAGCGCCATCCAACCGCATTTTGAACGCTACGCCTTGTGCTTGATCGCGCCGGCTGTGCTGCTGTTCTCCCGTGCAGCCATCAACCTATTCGATTCGCGCCAAGCGCTGGGCGGAATGTTGTTCGCAACCGCGACATGGATCTTCCTGTTGGGATTCTTCGCGAACTACTTTTGGGCGTTTGAGGCCACCGGCGGCGAGTCGCATCGCGCGTTTCGCACAGCCGAAGTGGAGCCCAAGCTCGCCGCGTTTGAATTGATCAAGTTTGCGGAACAAGATGCGACCGCCGAATATCCGGCAGTCATCTATTCCAGCGAATGGTGGAACTACCGTCCGCTCGGCTACCTAGCGATGAAAACGCCTGAAGTTGAGGTTCGAGAACTGCAGTTTGTTGTTGACGATGACACTAACCGCAAACGCGTGCTGCAACATCTGCAAAGCGCGGATGGGCAAGCGTGGATTGTGGAATTTGCGATGGGCGATTCTCTCCCTGCCGTGCAACGGTTCCTGACGAACAACGAAATCCCATGGCAGGCGATGGAACAAATCAATGATTACGCCGGACGCCCTGTGTTGATTCTCATGAAGGCGGGCCGCGGGGCGAGCTTCGATCCGATCGAGAAGCCGGCAATCGATCCCCGGATGCCATAAGTGCTAGCACCGTCCAGTTCTCGCCGAACTTCGTAGTTCGCCCAGTCTTCCTTGGCTCGAAAGAACGAGTCCGCTAACATTCGCGACTTATCCGCGCGGATGCTCCGCGCGACTGACGGATGGTCTCGCCTGGCAACGGAGTGCGGCGATGAACGCGATGATTCTGCTTCTGGCAAGCGCAACCTTGGGTGTGGATGTAGGCTGGCAACCGCTGGCCGGGGGAGGCTTTGAATACATCATCCAAATCTCACCGGATGACTTGGAAGCACTCAAAGGCGGCCAGGATATCGTCAGCGAGATTCCGCCCGAACTGGTCGGTGTGAAGCGGTATCGCATCACCGTCGGTACTGGCCCTGTTCCGCGAATTGGCACCCCGCCTGAAGTGGCTTCCGGGCAATACCAGCCCGATGCGGCGGCAACGACAACGCAACCAGGCGCGGCACAAGCAGATGCTGTTCATGATCCGTTCGCAACAAGCGGCTACGGAAGTCAAAGCACAAACAACCAAACCACAACAAACAACCCGCCGGTTGATCCTGCAAATAACGGCGCGGCCAACGGTGATAGGTACGCAAGTTCGGCCAACGTTGGCGATACGCAAACGCAGGGCGGCGGATACTCACTGCTCAACGACATCCGCAATCGCGTTCAGGGGGATGCTCCCGCGAACGCGGCTGATGGCAACTCCGCCACGGACAAAACCGCAGGCCAACCCAACGCTAGCGGAACCACCGGCGTGCCGCAGATGGGAGACAACCCTTTCCGCGATGAGCGGTACGCGAACAATCCTCAATACGGAGAGGGAGCTCGATACAGTGCCGGCGGAGCGGCAGACCCTTCCGCTCCCAGCGGCAATCCAACGGGTGGAGAGCAACAGGTAACAGAGTTCCCGCTTGACCTGCCAGCTGGCGAATACATCATGCCGATTGGCGAGACACAAGCCGCCCCGACAGCAAGCCAGCCCGCAACAAATCAGCCAACTTCGCAAGGTACGGATCGATACCCCAATCGTTACGAAGACTATAGTTCACGCAACTTCGGACAAGGTAACTTCGGCGGAGCCTCAGACTCCACTAATGATGGAACACAGGAGAACCCGTCCTTCGGTGACACCCCAACCAACGATCAGGCCGATCAGTCTGATGATCCCTTCGAACGCATCCGCCGCGCGAACGACTCGACGGCCTCCAACTCGACGGCGTCCAACTCTCAAGACACGCCGCCGCCGGCGCTTCATGCCGATGACAACGCGACCCGCCTGGCTAACTATCGCAGTGATGAAGCTGGGCCCAGCAGTTCTTCCAGCAAGAACTCAAGCAAGCCGGCAACCGAAGAAGCCGGCAAGCCTGGCTGGATGTGGACTTTGCTCGTGCTGACAATGTTCGCTTCCGCCGGCGCGAACGCCTGGCAAGCACTGTTATTGCGAGACTCGCGGCGGAAGTATGCCGACTTGCTGGAACGCTATCAGGACGGCGACGAGGAAGAAGAATACGAAGAGGATGATGTGCACTACGAGGCGGCTTAATCCGCAAGGCCAAAACGAATCCGCATCGACTGCAGCCAAGTTGCTTTCGCACTTTGCCAGCACAAGCTTGGCCTGTCCGCAACCCGATGCCATTAACAGGCCGACAGGACATTCGTCCAGTGCAAGATATCACGCAATGGAAAGATATCGTCCGGCAGAGCGGATACAGGCGCGTATAATAGTTGCTCGGCCAAGGTTCGATTGACGAGCACCCTGCGCGCAACCCATGCTTCCGCTTCGTGATAATATCCGCCCGCGACGCTTTCCGTATGTGAATTACGCGCTCATTGGCGTTTGTGCGGTCGTGTTCTTGCTGCAAGTCACCGCTGGCGACGAGCGCGGTTCGACGATCGTTGAAATGTACGGAATGATCCCACAGCGAGTGTTTCACCCGGACCAGCCAGTGTTCATTGAACAGCAGGCGGTCGTGCGAACAGATCGCGGCATGGAGCCAGCAGTCATCGGGCAAGAGTTGGCGGAATCGCCGCTTCCCGCCTGGCTGACGTTATTCACCTGCATCTTCTTGCATGGTGGCTGGCTGCACTTCCTGGGCAACATGTGGTTCTTACATATCTTTGGCGACAACGTCGAAGATCGCCTGGGGCACGTTGGTTACTTGCTGGTCTATTTGGGTTGGGGAGTTGCGGCGAGTGCAGCACACTTGTTGACCAACGCGTCATCGCCCATTCCCACCATCGGCGCCAGTGGCGCAATCGCCGGTGTGATGGGGGCATACATGCTGCTCTACCCGCGCGCAACGGTGCTGACGCTGATCCCCATCTTCTACTTCATTCAAATTGTGGTGCTGCCTGCGCCGCTATTCCTGGCAATCTGGTTCTTGCTGCAGTTCTTTCAAGGAGCCGTTTCAATCACGGCGGTCAACACAACTGGTGTGGCCTGGTGGGCCCACATCGGAGGCTTTGTTGCCGGAGCCGCGGTGGCCTGGCTGCTACGCGGAGGCGGCATGACTTCGCCGCCTGTTGAACAGCAGCGGCCGCAAACAACGCGCGTCGGCGCACATCGCTACGCTACACCGTACCGAAACTACCGTCGACCAGACTGGTAGCGCAGCAACTTGGACTCACGCAAAGCAGAATTTATTGCAGCCGCGGGCCACGTTGCGAATGGGCGGGAATTGCTCGCGTGCGAGCGGACGGCGCGGAGTTCAGCCGGAGGAAGCCGTAAGAAGTTTGATTGCCGCGAAGGACGTAGAACTTCAGCGGATCAAAATCGGCAAAGTCGGGACGATTGAAGACGTAGGCCAGATTGTCAAGCGTGACTGTTTCCCATTCGTGGATGCCCAACAGGATGTCGCCACGGACGACGCCTTCACGGGCGGCAGGGCTGTTCGGACGAACTTCCGTGACCAGCAGTCCGCCGTTGTAGCGAGCACGACGACGTAACATGTAATCGGGAGAAACCGCACGCAACCGCAGCCCCAGCAGTTCCCAGGCTCCATCAGCCGGATCAATCTCTCGCCACGGTCGTTGGGCCAAAGCCAGGTCGATCGTTTGAGTCTCGCCACCACGACGCAGCGTAACCATCAGCGTATCGCCAACGGAGCGGTTGACCAAAGCTCGTTCAAAGTCGATTGAGCGCGAAAGCCGTGTGTTGTCGACCGCGGTAATGACGTCACCAGGCCGCAAGCCGGCTTGAGCCGCCGGACTGTTGGATTCCACCAGCCCAACCACGTATCCACTCTCAGGCGAATCCGCGGCCGGATCCGGATCCAAGCCGTGCCAGGCCATGCAGTCATTTCGTTCTGCCATCAAGCGGCCCGCGACCGCCAGCGCTTTGTCCACGGGAATGGCGAAACCAATCCCCACCGCGCCGGCGCGAACCGCGACAGCGATGCCGATCATTTCACCATCAATATTGATCAGCGGACCGCCGGAGTTGCCAGGGTTGATGCTGGCGTCAGTCTGGATCAGGTCACGGTAAACGAGAGTCTCATTCACGTTAACCGTACGATGCAAGGCGCTGATGATGCCCTTGGTGACGGTGTGTTGATAGCCGAAAGGATTACCAACAGCGATCACGGTTTCACCGTACATCAAGTCGCTGGAAGTGCCCAAGTGAATGACGGACAGTTCGCCAGCGCCGGTGATCTTGATCATTGCCAGATCTTCTTGCTGATCAACGGCAACAACTTGAGCTTTGAATTCACGCCCATCCGCCAGCGTAACTCGCAAGTCTTCAACCGCATCGACGACGTGAAAGTTCGTCAGGATATAGCCGTGACGGTCAATCACAACGCCTGTGCCCATGCCATTGACGCGGCGAAAGCCTTCGCCTGCCTCTTCTTCGGGCACGTTCTTTTCGCCGCGAATGTTGACGACCGATGGCTGCGCCTTTTGGATGGCCTTCACCAACGGCGTCATCCGCGCGTCCGAAGGATCCGCTTCCGCGGGACGCACAACGCCCATCGTCAGGGTAGCCGTCAACAGGGCGACAATACCGGCGCGGGTAACGAGACGAACCATGAGCAGGTCAATCGTTGCGGGTAGGTCGATTTCGTCGTCGGCCCTCAAGGGATGAACAGCCTGCGCCAGCGAGGTTGGGGCGTTGCGGGACGCCGCCAAGACTCGCCGCGATTCCGCCTGCGGGTAGGCGGTTTGCAGGAACTGTTCGCGCAATGGGACACACCCCTGCGGACCACAGTTTCATGCCGGTTGCATCGTCGTGCTCGCAAGGGATGCATGAACGAGCAACGATCAATCGGCACACATTGCCTAGGTTGTCGCGTCGGTAAGTATGACGCTTGGGCGAAGAATGCCGGCCAGTTGCGTCAAACGTGAGGGGTTGGGTGAAGAATTCTCACAGTGTTGGCACTGCAGACAACGCGGAGGCGCTTCTTGGCAACCTATTGGGCCTTCGAGTCTGACCCCGCGATTAACCTCCGCCCGTGCTTTAACTGCTGGCACTGCGGTAAGCCAGCAAGGAGCGCTGAAACACCCAGCGCGAGGCCGCCAGACTGCCAGCGGTTGCCAACACGGCAAAGCCGGCCAGCCGCCAGGTGCCTGGCTGTGTGCTTTCCAGCGGTTGAGCCAGAATCCGCGCCGGCACATTCACAACCACAAGAATTGGAATCAGGTACGTGAAGGTGACTTGCAGCGGACGGCCGAAGGGGCCGGAATAAATCTCCATGGGGTATCGAGAGAAGTTCGTAATGTAGAACCAGAAATCATAGAGCGTTTGATTGCGGCCCAGCCAAATGCTTGTGGCGGAAAGCGTAATCATCAAGCTGTAGAGAATTGCCACGCCGCATAATACATAGAAGGGGTAAAGCACAAGCTGCCACCAACTTGGCATATAGTTCAATTCCGCCAGCGAATAACTCAACAGGCAAATCGCGAAGAAGAAGTTCGCCAGCGATGACCAGTTGACGCGCTGCAAAGAGATCAGAAATTGCGTGTCGATGGGCTTGAGCAGCGCGAAATCCAAACCGCCGGTGCGGATCAGCTCGCTGAACTCATTGGCATTGGGCATGAAGAAGGCTTGCACCAAACTGTTGATAAACAACGTCGTGGAGAGAAAAATAAAGAACTCGTACTTTCCCCAACCACTTCCGGGCGCCAGCTCGCCGTCCTCCGGAATTTGGTTGAAGATCAAAATATAAAAGCCCAGGTTCATCGCCATCCAAGACATCGAAGAGATGCTCTCGATGATGAAGTTCCCGCGGAACGTCATATCGCGCACCAGGCTGTTGCGCGCGAAGGTGAGAAACACACGGATGTAGGTGGGGCGATGCATCGTCTTGTTGGATTCCGTCGTTGAGATCAGAATTCCTATTCTCGCTCGTTAGCGGAGTTCCGCAAAGGGGCCACGTAGCCCGGTACGCTTCATTTCAGACATCCATTCGTTCTGCCGAATAGTGACAGACCAATCGACAACTGAGGCCGAAGCGCTGGTCTATCGTCCCAAGAAGACGACCGGATCGATCCTCGGCGGGATCCTCGCACTCACCGGCGTGCTGTTGTTCTACTTGGGCTTCATCCTAGGGCCGGAAGACCGCGAGGCGATGAGCGGTGGCCACTACTTGTTGTTCTCGATCGTCCCGATTCAACTCTTCTGTTGGGTGCTCTCAATAGTCTTTCTCGGCATGGGAGGAATCGCGATCGCCGCGGCAATCAAGTCTCGCCCGGCACTTACCCTGACCAAGACCGGATTCTGCATTCGCGATGGCAAGCAACAGCCATACGGTCAAATCCAATCAATCGAAGTCGCCGGCAAATATCATGAGCTGTTGAATCTCACGCTGCGCGAAGACTCCGCCGCAAGCCCAAATGAACAAAAGACTGAGCCGAAACGAACTCGCAAGTTCTTGAAGAAACGCGGTCCCAACGAACATCAACTCACGGCGGTGGAGTTGGGCGCGGCACCGGACAACGTCAAGCAGGAACTCGAGTCCCGGCTGAGCGCGAAGTAAGATGCCTTGCAAAGCAACTTGCCTGCGTTCGTTTCAACCGATCCTTAATTCAATACCGACAACTGCGGCAGGCTTGGTCCGCCGTCGGACAGCTTTGCGTTGGCAACGTTCCTTGCCAGGTTCTTCACGATGTCGTCAAAGTACGGCCGCGCGGCTTCGTCATTGAACACATCCGCCGCCTTGCCAGCATCGCCCAATTCGCGAATCGGCAATTGGATCGGCACTTCGCCCAGGAAGGGAACTTTTCTGGTTTCGGCCGCTTGCTTTGCGCCACCGGTCCCAAAGATGTTGTATCGTCTGTCGCAGTCAGGGCATTGGAAGAAGCTCATGTTCTCGACAATCCCCAACACCGGAATGTTGACCTTGTCGAACATCGCCAAGGCTTTCTCCGCGTCCAACAGCGCGACTTCCTGCGGCGTGCAGACAATGACCGAACCAGTCAATGGCAACAACTGCGAAAGCGTGAGCGCAATGTCGCCAGTTCCCGGCGGCATATCGATGATGATGTAGTCAATCTCTCCCCAGTCGGTGTCTCGCAAGAACTGAGTGATGGCGCCGTGCAGCATCGGTCCGCGCCAAACAACGGCTTCACCGCGCGGCACCATAAAGCCCATCGACATCACCTTCAAACCGCCGGCTTCAATCGGCGTGATCTTTTGGTTCTCCACCGCCGGCCGGCCGGAGAGCCCCAACAAGTGCGGGATGGACGGACCATAGACATCCGCATCCATCAGCCCCACTTTGCAACCGGCGCGTTGTAGCCCCACGGCAATGCTTGCCGCGACGGTGCTTTTGCCCACGCCCCCTTTTCCTGAACCCACCGCAATCACGCTCTTGGCCGTGACGCCAATCTGTCCCAAGGCCAGCGGCGGACGTTCGTGCACGGCTGCATTCACGTTAACGTCCTTCGCTTGAGGGCACGCCTGCTTGACGTGCTCAGCCGCTTTGGCTCGGGTCTCTTCCCACAGCGGTGCGGAATGTGTGGTCAAAGCCAGCGTGAAGCTCACGCGGTCGCCGTCAACTTGAATGTCCTTGACTTGCTCTTGCTGGACAACATTCTGGCCCGATTCCGGATCGTGAAAGTTGGAAAGTGCTTTTTCAATCTCGGCGGCGGTAAGTGCTTCAGGCATGATGACTCCGGGGCGATGGCGCGTCTCGAAACGCGGCACGTACAACTGGCAGACGCCAAACTCACAATCCTATTACAAAGGCAACTCTTCTCGAACCCGCTGTTCGTACGGAATCTCCGCAGATGAATGCACTCGCAGGCGATCGATCTGCCGCAAATGCTCTCGCGCGAACCTGGCAAACTCTCCCACCCGCCGCCTTCGTGAAACGACCAAACGCGCTCCAGCCTGCAGTAGCTGCCACTCGGCCGCCGGCAAGACTTCGGCATCGTCCGGAGAAACGAACAAAGCCGCAGCAGCCATCGGGGTGATTGTCGGCAAGTCCCGCAGCAACTCCACGATGTCAGGCCCATCACGCGCGGTGAGTTCCAGCCCAAGCACGCTGGCTTTGGCTTCCTCCAACTCCGCCCGACACTCGGCAATGCTGCGAGTCTCAACAATGTGCGGCATATCACCGCCAAGCACGCGCAAGGCTCGGCGCCAGGTATCGCCACGCTCAAACAAAATGACTTTGGCCGCCAGCATTTCTTCCACGGATTCGAGTGCTTGCCGCCATCGTAGGTAGGGCACGTAGCCTTGGCAAGCGGCGCGGTTTTTGGCCAAGTTGACGGCTGAGCCACCACTTGTGCCGCAAGCTTGCTTTCGAGAGTCGCAGCAACCTAATTACGGCTGCAGGGCAGGCAATTCAGGCGGGCTACGCTGACTCTCCGGCCAATTCTTAAGTTTCTCTTAGAGTCGCTCGCGCTGGTGGCCGAAATAGATCGGTGAAAGGCTGCGCAAATGCCCCGCCTTGGGACCATGAGCCTCGTCCAGGACAGGAAGACCATGCTCGCCAAGACTCTGTTCGGAAATCAACGGCTTGATCGGCGAACCATGCTTGCCGGACTGGCCGGCTCGGTGTCGATGCTGGCATTGCAACCTTCTCGGCTGTTGGCCGCTCCGATGGTGGACCCGATTGTGGAAGGGAGCAGTTCCGCGCGCGATCGTGCCGCGGCCATCCGAGCGATTCCCATGAACGCGCTGGACGCCGCTGCTCGACAAAAAGTGCAAGCCGTGTTGGCCAGCATCACCATCTTCCGCCGACTGCCGGTTCAGATGTTCCAGTGCGATCCGGAACTCTATTTGTTCATGGTCGAGCACCCTGACGTCACAACCAACATTTGGGAACTCTTGGGCGTCAGTAAAGTCGCCATCCGCCGCACTGGCAACGTCACCTTCAACGCTAATGATGGTGCCGGCACAAAGAGCGACATCGAATTCCTGCACGTTGCGCCAGACACGCACTTGTTGTATGCCGTGGGCTCGTACGATGGCACGCTGTTCACAAGGCCGGTTCGCGGCGGAGCGCTGCTGCTGTTGAAGTCTGGTACCATCAAAGACAAAACAGGCCGTAGCTATTTGACCTGCCGGCTGGATGTCTTTTGCCGCATAGACCACTTGGGCGTGGAACTCACCGCCAAGACATTCCAAGGCATGGTCGGAAAATCGGCCGATCACAACTTCGTCGAGTCGATCTCCTTCCTGGATCAGCTCTCGCAAGCGGCCGCCGCAAAAAGCCGACGCGTGCTGGAGATTGCCGATCAACTCAACAAAGTCAGCGACGAAGACAAGCAGCAATTTGCGCAGATCGTCAATCGGATTGGTGATGCGGCCTCACCCGACCCGCTGCCAATTCAACGCTTGGACAGCCAGGACGCCAAGTCGGCTGACGGAATGTTTCGCTAGCGACCATCCCCGTCATTCCGAGCAGCAACTTACAAGGCAGGAATGACGGAAGAACTGTTGCATTCCATTACGCAACGAGGACTCGCTCGCTCTGCGTCAACCGCTCATAGAGCCGCAGATGCTCCGCGGCGACGTGCGGCCAGTCATATTGTTGCGCGGCAAGCTTCGCCCCGCGGCCAAGTTGATCAGCCAGCTCGCGGTTGGTTGTTAGTTTCGTGATGGCTTTTGCCAAAGCGTCAGGATCATCCGGCGGCACCGCAATGCCAGTTTGACGAGCGAGGCCTGCTCGAGCAGCATCACGGGCTTGTGCCTTAATGACCAGGTCACCCAAGCCTGGCAAGTCCGAGGCAATCACCGGTCGACCGGCGGCGTAGGACTCAATCACCGCCAGCCCGAAAGCTTCCCATTGCCGCGTGGGGACAACGGTGGCGATCGCGTTTTGCAGCAACCAGGTTTTTGTTTCGCCCGTGACGAAGCCCAGGAAATGGCAACGGTTGCTGATGCCTTCTTCGCGAGCGAGCACCTCCCAGGCGTTTCGCATCGGCCCGCCGCCGGCGAAAACCAGCTGTGTATTCGATTGTTGGTTGCGAAGCGATTGGGCGAAGGCCTTGATCAGCACATCGCCCCCTTTTTGTGGATGCATACGGCCCAAAGAGAGCAAGAACTCGCCGCTGGTGATTCCCGCTGGTAAATCGGAAGGCCGTTGAACTTGTCGCGCGAGAGTTGCAACATCAACGCCATTGGGGATCTCGATAATCGGCCCAGCGCCCGGCGCCAAACGTTCGTAGCCTTCGCGCGTGTAGCGGCTGATGGCAATCAAAGCATCCGCAGCTGCGACACCCTGCGTGTGCCTGGCCCTGACGCCCGGCTTGCGCATGCGCGAATTGCCTTCGCGGACGTCACCGCCGTGACTTGTGACCACAACCGGCACACCCAACTCAGCCCGAACGAGCGATGCGAGGTAGGCCGTGGGATAAACGCTGTGGCAATGCAACACATCAAAGGCATGCCGCCGCAGAAACTTCAGCAAGTACCGTGCATACCAACCGAGGAATCGCCGCGTGGAATAGAACGGCGCGTGCCGATGCACGGGATAAGGGAACTGGCTGTCGTCATAATCCTGACCGCGAGGCCGCGGCGCCAGCACGTGGACTTCATTTCCGGCGGATTGGAATCGCCGCGCCAAGGCATCGATCACCATCTCCTGGCCGCCGATTCGCGGGAGCGCTGTTTCCGTATAGAGACAAATCCGCATCGGTTTGGGCGCTATTAAATTCCTTGCTTGTCATTCCCGCCTGCGCAGGAATGACGAAGTTGAGTTTTGCGACACTAGTTGTCCGGTACGCGCACCACTCGCGGGACTTCGGCTTCGCGCGAGAGCACGGCGATCTTTCGCCGACAAAGTTCCGGCAACTCGTCATCGTCCAAGCGGCGAAATCCCAACGGCGCGCAATGGTCGGCAACGGTCTGCCATTGCTCGGCAGTCATCTCCGTCGCGGACAGGACAATGATCTTGGGTTCCAGCCTGGTGACCAGCTTGTCGATCTCTTCCAAGGAACAGTCGAGCGCCGGCAACGTGAAGTATCGCCCACGGGCGTAATGATTGACTTGCGACCAGCGATGCGAACCGAGCATGGTCGATCCTTCGCCATAACGCGAGGCGATCCAGTTGCCTAGGTCCACTCGGGCTTCGCGCCCTTCGTATCCGCTGGTCAAAGCATCCGTCCAGCCAAAGATAGTGAACATCAAGACCAGCACGGAAAGGATCGCTGCGGACATCTGTCCTTCGGCGGGTTGGCTACGTCGTGCGATGATCGCGACAATTCGCATCAGGCTGTAAATACCCAGGCTGGCAAAAGGCGTCGCCAGGATGACGATACTCGTCGCGTAGCGGCTGCTCGATTCTTGCCACGCCCAAAGGTGAATCCACATGCCGGCGAGCGTGGCCAAGGACCACAAGAACATCGGAATCAAATCGGGCCGCCATTGAAGCCGCCCGTGGAACAAATAACCAATGGCCAACAAGATCCCGAAGGCGGGCGTAAACCCTCGCTCCAAGGTGTGCGCGTACGCCCATGCTGTCTTGGTTGTTGATCGTTCCGGACTGAGTATCTGGATTTCGTTCGGTGGCGAATCGGCTGCAACAACTTCATCCGTTGGCGGTGTGATGGGCGCGGATGCTATGGGCGTGGACGATGGTTGAACATCTTCGTCTGATGAACTCAGCTCAGTTAGGGAAGCTTGTGGCGGGGCGACAAGCGGATGCTCATCCGCCGGCTCGTGCGATTGATCCGTTTGCTGAAGGAACGCGGCCAACGAGACGGCCGACTGTTCCGGTTCGGAAAAGCCGGCTTCGCGCAAACCAACCAACGTCACGTTGTCAGCCGGCTCGGGCTCCGCCGCATCTTGCGATGGCGCGAAAGCGACCATCGATTCCATCCACTCTTGAACGAGACGCAACCTTTGCTGGCCGCCAATGGGCCAATGGTCATAGCCGTAGGCTCGGGCCATCCCTTCCATGCAAACCGGGAAGCAGGCGAGCAAGCCAACGACCCCTGCCGCGAGCTGCCAGCGCCAGCGGGCTTCGGTCAACGCGAACAGCCGATAACCGCCCCAGAGTGCGACAGCTCCCAATAGAAACCAGCCTTCAAAGCGCGTGGCCGCGGCCAGGAACAATGTCATTCCGCCCAGGATGAACCAGCGGAAGCGAAGTTCGGCAAATGCCCGATGAGTGAAGTAGAGCGTGGAAGTAAACAACAGCCAGAAAGTTGGCTCGCGAACAATCTCCGGAGTCCACTCAATGATCTTGGGGTGCGCGGCATACAACAAGCACGAAACGACGGCCAGGCGATCATCAAACTGCCGCCGCATCCAACCAAACAGCGGCAACACGGCCAGCGTTCCGCAAATCAGTCCCCACCACATGCCGCCTTCCTCCCAGTTGAAGCCGGCGTCATGCAACAGAATGAGGATCAGCGGAAACAGGTTGGAATCATATTGGCTGACCGCTTCCGTTGGTTGGTTGCGATCGATCTGTTGAGCCAGTTCGACAAAGTAAGCGCCATCCGCGCAGATCACTTCCAAGTGCATCGCCATGAGCGCCCGCGGCACAAAGCAGGCAATCAGCAGACCCCAGAGAATCCACTTCGCCCGAGCGGGGGTTGTCCGCCGCGGCTTGGGATCCGCCATGGGATTGGAGAACGAAGAGGCGTTGGAGAACGCAAGCATCCGTGCTGGCGATATGCGAGAGAAGGGGGCGGAGAGCCATCCGTGCTGGCATTCGGACCGCGGAACGTACCTCGCAGGAAAATAGTCCTTTGCTCATTTTGCGTCAACGCGACACACAGATGCGCAGTCGGCGGACGCTCGTCGTTGACGATCTGGAAATCATCTGCTAGCTTCGCCGCCGTGGGCGCAATTTCTGCGGATTAATGACTGATCCCACGCTCCATGGTGTTTTCGTCACCAATCGCACAAAAATGCTGGCACGCGGTCTGCTGCCAGCTCAGCTCCTCTTGAGAATTGAACAGGCAAATCCATGGCTCACGAAGTCACGCTCATCACCGGAGATGGCGTTGGTCCGGAACTCGCCCAAGCTGCTCGCACATGTCTTGACGCCACCGGCGTGGCAATCAACTGGGATGAACAGGAAGCTGGCGTTGATGTCATGGAACGGACGGGCACGCCCATTCCGGAAAGCGTGCTGGAGAGCATTCGCAGTACCAAGTGCGCGCTCAAAGCTCCCATCACCACACCTGTGGGAACCGGCTTCCGCAGCGTGAATGTCTATTTGCGACAAGAGCTAGGGCTGTATGCCTGCATCCGTCCTTGCAAGATCTATCCTGGTGTGCGGACGTTCTTTGCGGAAAAGAACGTGGACATCGTGATCGTCCGCGAGAACACCGAAGACCTCTACGCCGGCGTCGAGTTTGAAGCCGGCAAGCCGGAAACCAGCAAGCTGATCGAGACGATCAACGAGTTGTCGACCGATCGCAAGATCAAGACCAAAGGCGATGAGACCGGCGTCTCCATCAAGCCCATCAGCGTTTCCGGTACGGAGCGGATCACGCGCTGTGCGTTTGAATACGCAAAGCAGAACAACCGCAAGAGCGTAACCTGCGTCCACAAAGCCAACATCATGAAACACACCGATGGGCTGTGGCTGCGAACTGCCGAAGAAGTCTCCAAGGACTATCCCGGGATCACGTTCGAAGAGCGAATTGTCGACAACATGTGCATGCAGCTTGTGCAGCGGCCGGAAGCCTACGACGTTCTCTTGCTGCAGAACTTGTACGGTGACATCGTCTCTGACCTGGGCGCCGGTCTGGTTGGTGGGCTTGGTGTCGCGCCGGGAGCGAACATTGGCGACAACGGCGCGGTCTTCGAAGCCACACACGGCAGCGCGCCAAAGTACAAAGGGATGAACAAAGTCAATCCCACCGCTTTGATCCTCTCCGGCATGCTCATGCTGCGGCACTTGGGCGAAACCGACGCCGCGGACCGACTCGAAAAGGCCGTGTCCGATGTCATCGCCGAAGGCAAAGATGTCACCTATGACATGAAGCCGGACCGCAACGATCCCTCCGCCGTTGGCACACAAGAAATGGCCGCCGCCATTTGTGCCAAGATGGGCTAGCAGCTCACCGACAACTCGAAAGCGTCGCCTCATGCCCAAGGGTCAGTTTACACACTGCGCTTGTGTGCTGTTGGATCAAGCGCCCAGCCTTGACGAACTCAAAAAGCTGCTTGCTGATTTTGAAGTTCGCAATCAAATCGATGCTGGCGATCAATGGGCCTTTGCCGGGCCAACGCTCATCATCGACTTTCAGCCTGAGCAGAACGGGTTTGTTTCGGTCGACATTGTTGACCGGCCATGGCCTGACGAGATGGGCGATCCCCAGACCGATGCGATTCTGTTCGGCGCGTGGACCTTGGGTCACTTCGGCCCTTCTACTTTTCCAGGCGGATTGGAAAGAGCTGCGCAGCAATGTTGGGCCTGGGAGCCTGGCGAAACCATGCCGCAACGGCACAAAGCGTTTGTCCGCATCCGGACCAGCTACGTCTTTGGCGGAGACAAGAATGCTCCGGTGATTCCGCCCAACTACGACCCTGTCGGCGAAATGGAATTCGCAACCAGGCTTGCCACTGCCATTTTGAATGCACCCCAGGCACTCTGTTACTTCAATCCCAATGGCGAGATCCTGCGCGACAAGGCGGATATCCAAGAGTCATTGAACTTTGCCGCGGAGCACGGGTTCCCCGCGTTGGATATTTGGTCGAATGTTCGGCTGTTTAAAATCAACGACGAGTGGGCCTTGATGGACACCGTTGGCAATGAGCAACTTGACATTCCTGATGTGGAAGCCGTCTTTGCGACAGACAACTACGATCCAAATGAGATCGACAACTTCTTGCGGAACGTCTCGCTCTACTTGCACAAGGAAGGCGAGATCATTAACGATAATGACACCATGGACGGCCCCGGCAATGTCCCCTGGCAAGCCCAACAATTGGAAGAGGCAATCTCCGGCCCTCCGCGGCGCGTGTTGAGATGGCATCCGCTGGATGGGTCAGCGCTGCCTGCGGAAGTTGCCGAGAAATCCACTTAGAAGTATGCGAAGCGCTGAACGCTTTGACGTTCAGAACTCGTAGAGCAAGCCCTGGCGGCATCCTCAGCAGATCGTGAAGATGCTGCGGTCATTCGCCGCCAAATGATGCGAGAAAGTCTCTCGCGTTGAAGTAGTATTGGTTCGGATCACTTCCGCTCCCGATGATCGTAGTGCCGACGATCTGACCATCTCGGCAAAACGCCACCTCGCCCCATCCCGGTGGTGCATTGACCACACCACCGCAGAGTTCCGTGATCTCTGGCAACTGGTAAATGCCGGGTGAGCCTTCAACGTCCACCGCGACAAATTCGAGATCACCAACACCCATGTCGTGGATGGCTTTGGTCAGCTTGGAAAATGCGTCCAAGGACGGGCTACTCCAGAAAGCAACCAAGAACAGAACGCCATTGTTGATGGATCGAACAATGTCGGCGTCTGCATTGGCCACATAACGAATGGAGGACGCCGGAATCCGGGAGTATTTCTCAAGAATGTGCAGACCATCAGCGTTGCCAGTCATGGGCGGTTCTCCATCACTGATCTCATGAGCATTCCCACGGCGCAGCGCCTTGGTACGCAATTCTTTCGACATCGGTATCGAGACAGTCGCTACACAGCTTTGACGTTCAGGACTGCCATGGAAAGCTCTGGCGGCATCGGCAGCAGATTAGCCCTGCCCATCAAGCCAAGTGGTGAACCGATTGGGCCGGGATTCTTGCCATACAGCCCCTTTCGGTTCTTGCGTATCCACCCCTTCCAAGCGTCAACATCAAAACCGAAGTCTTGCCCTGTTAGCCTACAGAGGCTGTCATGTGCGTCATTCTTTGACGGCAATGACCTGCCGTGAAGGGTCTTTCGCCCCTCTAATGCGAGCAGGTAGATTCGGTGCGGAAGAAGACGCATGGTTCATTCCCCAATCACTTTCACCAGCACTCGCTTGTTCCGCTTGCCGTCAAACTCCCCATAGAATATTTGCTCCCAAGGGCCGAAGTCCAGCTTGCCCTTCGTGATGGCCACGACAACTTCCCGGCCCATGATCTGGCGTTTGTGATGGGCGTCGGCGTTGTCCTCGCCGGTGCGGTTGTGATGGTAGCGTTCCGGCGAAGCGTCAAACGGAGCCAACTCTTCCAGCCACTTCTTGTAGTCACGATGCAGACCAGGCTCGTCATCATTGATGAACACGCTGGCCGTGATGTGCATGGCGTTGACCAGGCACAGCCCTTCCTGCACGCCGGATTGCATGACCACCTGCTCCACCTCCGGCGTGATGTTGCGGAAGTCCATCCTGGCAGGAACGTTGAACGTAAGGTACTCGGTTTGTGATTTCATGGTTCCTCCATTCTATCGCGTTCTTGCCAAAAGATGGTTTGCCATTGATGCCACTCTCTGGCTAGCCCAGCAGTATTACGCTTTGTTCTATTTTAAGGTGATAATCCTTTGGTCGCTTGTTGAACTCACTTTCGCACGTTGTCGAGGGGCTGCGCGTTTTGGACTGCTCACATGCCGGAGTACATTATTGAACGCGCGGATCAACTACACACTCGCTTCGTACAGAAACAATTCCGCGGCAACTTGTGGCGAGGACAAACGATGACGGCTATCAGGATTCGCGTCCTGTCACCGATACGCCATTTGCCTAGAATCTCAGCATCCTTCCCTTCGCAGTCAAGCCGACGCTTCTTATAAGGCCGAACACATGACCGAGTCCCCCGCCAGCGCGAAACCAACAGTCGCCGTGATTGGGGCAAGTACGGACCGCTCCAAGTTTGGCAACAAGTCCGTTCGCGCTCATCTGGCCGCCGGCTACGAAGTCTACCCGATCAATCTGCATGCCAGTGAGATTGAAGGGCTGCAGGCGTACGCCAACATCCGCGAAATCCCGCGGCAGCCGGTGGACCGCGTGACGATGTATTTGCACCCCGCCGCCGCGGCCGGCGTGATGGCGGATATCGCAGCGGTGGGATGCAAGGAGTTGTTTCTCAACCCTGGCAGCGATGGGCCGGAAGCCATAGCGGCCGCTCAAGCTGCCGGCTTGGAGCCAATTCAAGCATGCAGCATCGTGGACATCGGCCACAGCCCTGCCAACTTTGGCGAGTAAGCGTTAGTTGCCGCCGTTTTGCGGCGCGGCATATGTTGCCGGAGTCAACGCATACTCAGGCGTGAGATTCTCCAGCAGGTACTTGATTTGGGCATGAGCCGCGTCGGTCTGTCGGACGACAATCTTGCCATCGTATTCGGCGATGCTCCCCAAGCCGCCGTTCATTTCCCAAGAGTCAGGATCGACCGTACGAGTGATGATTTCAATCAGCGTGTCCGCGTTCGCGCTGGTGAAGATGTAGGGCTTTTTCGCCGCAGCCGCGGGGGCTTCCGCCTCGCTCGCGCTTTGCGGGTTTGCACCGCTTGCCGCCGGCGCGCTGCCCAGGCCAGGTTGAGCCTTCGCGGCCGCTGGCACAGCAGCCAACACGTCTTCGCAGTCATAGACGCGTAGCTCGGCCATCGTCATCGCCTTCTCTTTGGAAGTAACGACGACGAAACCATCGCGAAGGTAGTAAAGGCATTCGAAGCGATCCAGGATGATCTCCAATGCCATTTTGCAACGAACGTCTGGCATGTTCAGCGTGACAAAACAAGTCTCAACGTCGACGCCGATCATCTCCAGTTCTGGCATGTCTACGTAGATCGAAAGATCGTGCGCGTTTTCTATCACCCGCAGGGTTGTTAGTAAGTCCATGTCGAGAAACTGTGCATCAAAGCTCTGCTCCAATTTCGCTCTCGTCTCGGCGTTGCGTTCTTCCGACGATTTCATTTCCGGTTGGTGCGTGACTTCCTGGTCCTGGGCATTTGCCTGGGACAGCAGGCCGGGACCGCTGGGGCCATTTGGCAAAAAGACCATCGCGGCCAGAATTACGAGCAACACACCGCACACACTCGCGGCCGTACAACGCATGATCCACCTTCTCTTTCTGTTCCAGGCAAGCTGTCGAAAACTTGTGGCCAACGCGGCCACGTCACCAAATTCTTCCAACGCCTGACCGATGGCCTCTTCTCTGGAAATGCCGGCGGCCAACAATGCGTCGAGTCGTTCTTCCATATGATCGCGGAGTTCCCCGGCGATCAGTTCTCGCTGCCCTGGTGACAAGCGCAACAAGCCGCCGAGCAATTTGAGATAAGCGTCGAATTCGCGTTCGGACATGGGGAGAGACTAAAACTGGGGGCAAGAGGTAGGGAAATGGGTAACAGTGAAGAGGTAAGGGGACGATGGGCATCCAAGACTTGTTAGCGGGAGACACCTGTTCGGAGGCTTTCCAGCAGGCCTTCGATCTCGCTGTGGACCTTCTCGGTCTGGTTGACCACGAGTTTGTCGTTGTACCGATAGATTGTCCCGGGACCGGTGCCAGACTCTTCCCAACCCTGACTTCCGTCTTTGCCGGTTGATCTCTTGATCAGTTCCACCAGGCTCAACTCTTCGGGCCGGTAGTGACTTGTACTCCCCAATTGCGTCATGCCGCATTCCAGGTCCAGTTCTTCTTCGCCAAAGGCTTCGTCCGCAATCTCTTGAGAATAGATCGGATCATTGGCGATCAGGTCGCCGCACTCGTAAACGCGGAGCACAAGTTGGAACTCAGCTTCTTCACGCGTGGTGATGATCACGATGCCGTCGCGGAGTAAATAGGCACAATCAACCTGGCTCAACACCAGGTCCAACATCATGTCGCCGCGGATATCATTCAGGTTGAGATCAACGCCAGTCTCGCTAGGGTCGATGCCAGAGTTCTCTAGTTCGGTCTGGTCGAAATGGGCCTGAAGGTCGAACAAAGTGACGATGTATTCAATGGCGTCATCAAGCGGGGCCTGGTCAAAATCGACAGTGCCGCGCTGTGCCAGCCTAAGCCGTGTTCGGGCGTTTCGGTCCTCGGTTTCTTGCTTTCCTGCCGCTTCTGACTGCGAGGCATTGCCCTGTGCCCTCGCATTGGCCAACACTCCGTTTGCTTGTTGATCGCCAGGCCAAAATGCCGAAATGGCCAGGATGCCGACAAACACACACACAATACTCGCGGCCGTACAACGCATGATCCACCTTCTCTTTCTGTTCCAGGCAATCTGTCGAAAACTCGCGGCCAACGCGGCCACATCACCAAATTCTTCCAACGCCTGAGCGACGGCTTCTTCTCTGGAAATGCCGGCGGCCAGTAAGGCGTCAAGTCGTTCTTCCATATGATCGCGGAGTTCCCCGGCGATCTGTTCTCGCTGCCCCGGCGACAAGCGCAACAAGCCGCCGAGCAGTTTGAGATAAGCGTCGAATTCGCGTTCACTCATAAGAGGCTAGAGACTGGAGGTAAGAGACAAGAGTTGGTTGCGCGCGGCGATGTTCAAGCATTCATAAGCAAGTCTCCCAGCACTCAAAGCCAAAACTCGTTCCGGGCCCATCCCTGTTTCCCTTACCCCTTACCCCTAGCCCCAAGTCCCTAGCCTCTAGCCTCTAGCCTCTACCCCCCCCAACACCGGACCAAGCAATCTCCCCAAACACTCCGCGTAGCTGGTCCACTCCTTAGCTTGTTCCGTCAATTTGCGTTTGCCTTTGGCGGTGAGGTCATACCACTTGCGGCGGCGGCCGCCTTCGTTATCCCACCGACTGCGGATCAGTTTGTCTTCTTCCAGTTTGTGCAGCAGCGGATAGAGTGTGCCTGCCGGCAAACTCACACGGTCACCGCTGGCCGCGCGGATCCGCTTCTGGATCGAATAGCCATATTGCGATCCCCCCGCCAGCACGGACAAAACCATCAGGTCAAGGCTCCCGCGAATCAGGTCTCTGCCAAAGCGTTCCGTCATTTGGGCGGTCGCTCCTTCCTCCACAAATCGAGGACTCAACCACAGCCGAAGTTGGCTGCGAGACGTCCGCCGGATGTTGGTGTCATGTGCTGTTCGCGGTTGCGGGTTGCAACTCGCAAGCCTCACACAACATCTGCATCTGGTAGCCGCCTACCCGGATAGTATAGATGGGCGATATATGTGTCAACTATATATCCAGCGCGGCAAAAAGTACGTGTTTCGCCGGGTCTGCACGCCTAACTGAATAGGCAACAGCCGGAGCCGCGCTTCAGAATCCATCGTCTTATGCGTGCTGCCCCGCCAGAAAGCCGGTGCTGAACGCCGCCTGAAAGTTGTACCCGCCAATCGGTCCATCCAGGTCCAGGATCTCGCCAGCCAGGAACAGACCAGGGCAATGCTTGCTCTCCATCGTCCGCGAGTCGACTTCGCCCAAGTCAACGCCGCCGGCGGTCACCTCGG
>CALJLD010000097.1 GCA_937982665.1 uncultured Planctomycetales bacterium | reverse complement strand
GAATATCAAATCAACCTGGCGGAGATGTCTTCCAAGGAATTGAGCATCCATCGTCCCGAAGCAGTGGAGCCAGCCGCTGTTGAAGATACTTCCGCGGATGCACCTGCGGCTGATGAGGAAATGGATTCTGTTGAACAAGAGATCGAGACACTTCGCAATAAGCTGTCACGATTGGGGAACGTGAATCTGGAAGCGTTGGATGAGCTCGATGGACTCGAGAGTCGATACACCGAACTCTCCGAGCAATACAACGATCTTGTGCAAGCGAGATCACAACTGCTGAAGATCATCGAGAAAATCAACGGCGAAAGCCGGCGGATGTTCACCGAAACGCTCACCAACGTCCGCGAGTACTTCGGCTCCTTGTTCCGCAAACTGTTCGGCGGTGGTCAGGCGGAGATCATCATGGAGGAAGGCGACCCGTTGGAGGCTGGCGTCGACATCATCGCGCAACCGCCTGGCAAGGAACTCCGCAACATCAGTCTGCTCAGCGGTGGAGAAAAGACGCTCACCTGTGTGGCATTGCTGATGGCGCTGTTCCGGAATCGGCCAAGCCCCTTCTGCGTGCTGGATGAAGTCGATGCCGCGTTGGATGAGGCCAATATTGACCGTTTTACCAACGTGTTGCGGGAGTTTCTCTCGATCACGCAATTTATTGTTGTTACGCACTCCAAGAAAACGATGACGTGTGCGAATACGCTTTACGGCATCACCATGCAAGAGTCCGGGATTTCCAAGCGAGTTTCCGTGAAGTTTGAAGATGTCACGGAAGATGGCCGGATCATAAAATCGAACGATGAACAAGCGGCCTAGGCTGCTGATTGCCATACATTGAGCCTTTTTGCGTCTCGTCCAGGCTTCCCGTTCGTTCGAAACATGACCGGGATTGTCCGGCGCTCATGGGTTTCGTATGGTCCCGAACCCGGAATGTCACACAGTTCGCCCCGCTAGCATCCAACCCGTACAATAGATTCGCCGCACAAAAAGAACTGTCCAAAAACACGTATGGAGAGTGGCGCGGCGAGCGGGTCATTTGACGACTGACGGAAGTGCCCCCAACTGCAGCCCCCCACTTCAGAAATTAGATCGCGCGAACCCTCGCTGCGGAGAGACCAGCCATGAAAGCCATTGATTCGGCCAGTAACTTCATCCGCGCCATGGTGTCTCTCGTGATTGTCGGCATCGTTGGCTTTGCTGGCTGGATTGGTTACTCCATGCTCAATGACGCCAAACAGGCGGAGTTGGCTATCAAGGAACTGGAGGAGACCAAGAACCGGTTGGAAGAAGCGGAAGCCAACCTGCGAGTTGTCAGCGAAAAGCTGATTGAGACCGAGACCGCGCTCCGCTTATTAAAGGTTGATCGTCGTGTCGCATTGATCGAGATCGATCGCCAGTACGAAACGGAAGACGGCCGCACGATGACGGAATTGCGATTCATCGAGATGGAGCCTGACGGCAAAAGGCCTGTCGCCGCGGTCAGTCCTGGTGACCTGCCTGGCAAGCCCTTCAAGATCGAGACGGACATCATTCACATTTCCACGTTGGTCGCCAAATTCAAGGACGAGTACGTGGAAGCTGGAGATCCTCTTCGCGGCGCTTCAATTTGTTTGCTGCAATCTATCTATGGGGATAATCAAGCCCCTTCCGAAGGCGAACCTTTGGACGAAGTCGGCACGCGACCGATCGCATATGGCAAGGGCGCGATGTCAGAGTTTGAAGCACAGATTTGGGAAGACTTTTGGGAACTCGCCAACGATCCCGAGAAGGCCGACCAGATGGGCATTCGTGCCGCCAGCGGCGAAGCCCCCTTCATCCGCGTCCGCGAAGGCATGACCTACAAACTTGAGTTACGAGCTTCCGGCGGCTTGACGCTCACTCCGGAACCCCGCTCCAACTTGCAGATGCAGGAATAGCGCGGCGCGAAGCTCCAGGAATCTCTTCCCAGGCACTCGCCATCCCACTGCTCACAGTGCGATAATGCGCACTCGCATCTTCATGCGAATTGTTCTTCACGCTGCGCAAAACCGGAGCGAGTATGTCCGCACCTATGAAAATCGCTGCTGCCCAAATAGACATCAAGCTGGGCGACGCTTCCGTCAACGTCAAACGGATGGAGGACATCCTTCGCGAAACAAGTTGGCAGCAAGCGGAGATCACTATCTTTCCGGAAGCGGCGCTTTGCGGCTATTGCTTTGAATCGCTTGACGAAGCGATGCAGTATGCGGAACCGATTGACGGACCCAGCATCCAACGCCTGCACGAGATTTGCCAGGAGCTTAACCGGCATTGCATTTTCGGCATGCTGGAAACAGATGAGCAGCGGCTATTCAACACCTGCGTGCTGTTGGGCCCCCAAGGTTTGGTGGGCCAGTATCGCAAGGTTCATTTACCGACGTTGGGAGTCGATCAATTCACCACGCCGGGCGATGAGTTTGAGTTGTTTTCCGTGAACGATGTCCGGGTGGGTTTAAACATCTGCTATGACAGCGCCTTTCCCGAGGCTGCGCGGATATTGGCGCTCGCCGGTGCGGATTTGATCGCCCTGCCCACCAATTGGCCGCCTGGAGCTTTCTGCAATGCGGACCATGTGATCAACGCCCGAGCAATGGAAAACGGCATCTATTACGCGGCCGTCAATCGCGTGGGCGAGGAGCGTGGCTTTCACTTCATCGGCAAAAGCCGCATCTGCGATCCCGATGGCGGCAACCTGGCCGTTGCCGATCACGACCAGGAAGCGATTCTGTACGCGACGATTGACCCAAGCACAGCCCGCACGAAGCGCAAAGTCCGCGTACCCGGCAAACATGAGATCGATCGCTTTGCGGACCGCAGACCGGAAGTCTACGCGGCCTATGCCGAAGTGTCTGCAACGGCGAGCAATCGACCAACTTGAATCGGCAATCAACTTGTTGCGGCAACTTTGATGAGAGGGCTTAGTCGATTAGACTTTGGTTCCGGGCAAGTTTCTGCGATGGTGTTTGCGGACAAACACTGTCCACCAAGTCCGTCATTCCCGCGAAGGCGGGAATCCAGCGCGGAACATTGTGTACTGGATTCCGGCCTTTGCGGGAATGACAAAAGAAAATCAGTCCGGCAAACCAACGCTCAATCAAACCGGGTGTTAGACTCACTTCCAATTTCCCAGGGAGCGACTCATGGCAAAGAGTTCCGGTAAACGTATCGCGGCGGTCGTTGTCATCTTACTCGTCCTGGTAGGCGTGGTTGGCGGCGTTTTCTACTGGCAGGGTTCTCAGGATGTCCCGGGCCAGTGGTACGTTTTCGCTTCTGGACCGGACCTTGCCGAACCGCTGCGGATAGAAATCAACGTGTACGATGACGCGGAGGAATCCAAGGAGAAAATGCGTGATCAGGTAGCCCAATTGGCTCAGAGTTTTACCAGTAATCCAGACGATGAGCGTGAGCTTGGCCGCTACTACTTTTCTGATCGCGAGACAGGCGAACTAAACGACTATCCTTACGTTGTGCTTTCCAATCCCGGTGATCCGGATTACATGTTCATTCTTGCCAAGGACATCACGGACAAGCAAGAAATCAAGAAGCTGATCAAGATTGAGGATGTCGCCGATCTGCAGAAGCACCTTTCCGCTAACATGTTGAACATGCTGGACAACGCCGAAGACAGTCGGCAAAAGGGCACGCTTAAGCGATAACTGCGCTGGACAATGGGATTGGAAGACATGCTCGCGGCACTTCTTTCGAACGAATCTGAAAATCGCCATCTTGTGAGACAGCGAACACCAATTCGCGCGGAAGCAGATTCCAATTGTCCAGGACGTGCCTGACACCGCGCGAGCTGCAGCGCGGATCGTGCTGGCTCAACTTCTGGCGTGACAGTCACGTCACTCTCACAACTTTTCTTGTGTCCATTCCAACAGCGAGGATCCCACATGAACAAACAGCTCTTTCCTTGGGTCCTGTGCGCTGGCTTGGCGCTGTTGCTGGCGGCGCAGAATGTTGATCAGTTGCCAACTGTTTTTTCTTCGGCTGCTGTGGCTGAATCAACCGCTCCGCCTGCCGTTGAGCCGGAAGTCCTTCCATCTCAAGATGAGCCGCAAGCTGTCTACGAAGTCAGCGAATTGCTGAAGAAGCGCGCGGAATCCGGAAGCGCCTATCTATCGTTCATGAACATTCCCACCATGAGCTTGGGAATCTACTCGCTGCCCAAGGATGGAACCGACGGGCAATCGCCACACGGTCAGGATGAGATTTACTACGTGCTGGGCGGAAAGGCTAAGATCAACATCGAAGGCGCCGCCCACGCGGTCCAAGAAGGTTCGATCATCTTTGTCGCCGCCGGCGACGAGCATAAGTTTGTGGAAATCGAAGAAGACCTGGACCTGCTGGTCTTCTTTTCCAAAGCTCCGCCTGGTGGGGAGTGAACCACTTAGATTAGACACGCAAACGAAAACAAGGCCGCCGTGGATTTCACGGCGGCCGTTTTCTTGTCAGCACTCAGCAAAAACTACCAGCAGTAACCGCCGTAGGCGAAAGGCCTGTAGTACGTGTACGTGGGGTAGTAGTACGTTGGGGCGTAGTAATTGTAGACGGGATAAACCGCGTGGCAGTGAGCATGCCCGTAGTAACCGTACCAACCGTAGCCGCCGGCTTCCGCGTCGCTCGCCGAGACCATGCTGAACACTGCAACCAGCAGACCGGCCACCAACATCAACTTCGTAAACTTGAACATTTGACCCTCCTGGGATCAGTCGTTTGAGATTTCTTGCCCGGCCGCCCTGGCCGCGCTTCTGCACAGCCAAGCGAAGCCCCCGCCAATCTGTTACAGGCTGAAAAGACTTTTTTCCAAAAAAGCAGATTCTGCCTTCGGGTTTGTGCGACTCGCCAACCCTGGGGAGTAGCCCGACAGGCTAGTTTTGCCTTTTTCACTTGGCGAATGGCCAAAAAACGCCATACAATACGGCGAACTCGCTCAGGACGTTGGCGAGCATCAAAACATTCGCAGGGAGGCACACAGATGGCGACAGTGCTCATCACCGGCGCACAGCGCCCTATCGGGGCAAATCTGGCGGTAACGCTCGCGACCGCATTCGACGTTGTGGCAGTCTTTGAAGACGGTCCCGCTCCACGGTCAGGCCGCAACAAGGGCAAATCTCAGCCCAACTCTGCATTACGGAGTCTCCCAGGCTGCCAGGCGGTTCGCGTCGCCAACGCCGCGGAAACCAGCGATCTGATTCATGGAGTTGAGCCGCAGGCGGTAATCTGCTGCAACAGCATCTCCCATAGCGCCTGGTCGCAGTCGCGGATCGATCCCAACAGAGAAAGCGTCGCCATTTGTGCGCTCGCCCAGGCCGCCTGTCGCGTGGAGGCTCATTTCACGCTCGTTTCCAGCGATGCCATTTTTGACCGCCCTCAAGTCTTTCACGCGGAAGACAGTCCAGCTCGATCCGCGGACGCTATGTGGATGCAGAGCCTGGAATCAGCAGCAACGGAATGGGGAGGATTGGTCCTGCGAACACACCCACTGGCGTGGGGCTTTGGAGGTGAATCCTCTTTCTGCGAACACATGGAAACATCACTAGCAAACCGCACTGCGTTTGCTGTCAGTCCCGCTCGCTACGCCACACCTGTGCTGGTTGATGACTTCGCCGAAGGATGGGTTCGCGCGTACGATGCAGGCCTGCGCGGCACCCTGCACTTGGGAGGAGCGGAACGCGTCAGTCAGTTGCGGCTTGCTCGCATGCTAGCGAATGAGATGGACGAATCCGCCGCGCTTAAAAAACTGATCGCACTGACCGCACCGTCCGGCGAGCCACGTGAGACGTCACTCTGTTCGCGTGCGGCGCGCAAGTTGCTCGGCTGGCAACCATCGTCCCTAGCCGATACGGTCCAGGAGTTCGTCGCGCAAAAGACAAACGGCCGCTGGGACGCCTTGGGCCGCACAGCCTCGCCGCTTCTGCAACCCCAGGCGGCATAGCCAGGTTGTTGGATGTTCAATGGCGAAGAGATTCCGTGTGCCGCCAACGCGGCCTCGCGCTCAATCATTGAGCGGCACTCACGCCCATGACACTACGCCCGGTCACATTTCGTTTTGTTCGCACTTCAAGCGCCATGTAATCCAGGTGCCACGTGAGAATCGTTATTCTTCCTGATTACGACCGCATGAGCCATTGGGCGGCCGAGTACATCACGCGAAGGATTCAGTCGTATCCCGCGGACAAAAGCCGCCCGTTCACGCTGGGCTTGCCAACAGGCGGAACTCCACTGGGAACGTATGAGTACGTCGTCCAGTTCTTCCGCGAAGGCAAGATCTCGTTGCGGCACGTGGCAACGTTCAACATGGACGAGTACGTAGGCTTGCCCGAAGACCATCCGCAAAGCTACCACACATTCATGCGTGAGAAGTTGCTCGCGCATGTGGACATTGATGCAAAAAACGTACACATCCCTGACGGCAACGCGGAAGATCTGCGGCGAGAATGCGCGGACTATGAACGCGCGATTGCCGATCACGGCGGCATTCGATTGTTCGTTGGCGGTCTAGGGCATGATGGGCATGTCGCATTCAACGAGCCAGGCTCAAGTTTGCAAAGCCGCACTCGAGTCAAGACGCTGACCATGGAGACACGCCGCGCCAACGCACGCTTCTTTGACAATAACGTCAAGAGTGTACCCAAGCAGGCGATTACCGTGGGACTGGCCACCTTGATGGCGGCTGATGAAGTGCTGCTGTTGGTTAGCGGGGACGCAAAAGCCAGAGCACTGCGAAAGATCGTCGAGGACGGAATCAACCATATGTGGACAGGCTCTATCCTGCAGATGCACCCTCGTGCGGTGATCGTTTGCGATGAAGCCTCCACGGCCGCGCTTTCCACGAGCACCGTCAAATACTTCAAGGATATTGAAGATAGCTTGTGCGAAGCCGGGGCGGACCCCTACCTGACACCGTACGAGGACTTCGCGTGAGCCCCGTGAGTACAGCCACCGATGCCACTCGAACGCTCACCGCTGAAGAAATTCAGCAGATGGAAGCCGCCGGCTGTCGCGCCGAGGACTGGTCACTCGTCAAAGTGTCCGTGAACTTCAATGCGGCGCGCGTCCGTGACGTGACTTTCTCAGGCAAGATCACCATCGGTGCGTTGCGCGAATCGCACACCCTGCCCGGCGGTGTCGAACATCGTAGCGGGATCTATCGGGCAACACTGCACAACGTCACGCTCGGGCATGACGTGCTGATCCGCAACATCGGGCGGCACATCGCCAACTATGCCATTGGTGATCGCGTTGTCATTGATAACGTTGGCCTCCTCGCCACCGAAGGCGAGACCTCTTTTGGAAATGGCGCTGCCGTCAATGTCGTCAGCGAAGTTGGCGGGCGCGCCGTGCCGTTGGTTGATCGGCTCTCGTCACAATTGGCATACATCCTGACGTTCTATCGAGATCGCGAAGATGTCCAGCAGCGATTGCGAGAACTCATTGACTTGCACACTCGCGAGAACACCGCGCGGACGGGGATTGTCGCCAGCGGCGCGCAGATTGTGAATTGTGGATCGTTGATGAATGTTCGCATTGGCGAGTCCGCCGTCATCAACGGCGCCGCGCGGCTGACTTCGGGAACAGTGCATAGCACGCCTGCGGCACCCACAAAAATTGGCGATGGCGTGATTGCGGAGAACTTCATCGCCGCCGCGGGAAGCTTGATTGATAGCGGCGCGCGGCTGGATCACAGCTTCATTGGGCAGGGTGCCATCATCGCCCGAGGTTTTTCCGCCGATCACAGCCTGATCTTTGCCAACAGTGAGCTGCAGCATGGCGAAGCCTGTTCTCTATTCGCTGGCCCATTCACGACCACGCACCACAAAGCGTCTTTGTTGATCGCCGGCTACTTCTCTTTCTCCAACGCTGGAAGCGGCGCCAACCAAAGCAACCATCTCTATAAGCTCGGACCGTTGCACGAAGGCGTCCTGGAGCGCGGCGTCAAAACCGGATCGTCTTGTTATGTCATGTGGCCGGCGCGCGTGGGTGCTTTCAGCGTAGTGCTGGGGCGGCATTCCGGCCGCTTCAACACGACTGAATTCCCTTTCTCGTATTTGTTTGAAGTGGAAGGCAAAACTCTGCTGGTGCCAGCGGCGAATCTCACGACCGTCGGACCGCGACGAGACGAACACAAATGGCTTCAGCGCGATCGCCGCACCGACGACGATAAACTGGATCTGGTCAACAGCGCCACCCAGTCACCGTACACGGCGGAACGCATGATTCAGGCCATGGCCCTGTTGCACAGATTGGACGCGAGTGCGACAGCCGATGCTCGATTTGTCCAGCATGGCGGCGTGCGAATCCAGCGGTCGCGGCTGCGCAAAGCGGCACGCATTTATGAGATCGCTCTGCAACGATATCTCGGTGATGTGCTGGTTCGCCGGCTGGAGTCGGTCTTTGCGGAGCTGGGCGAATTCGAACTTCCGGCGGTGCTCCTGGAAAAACTGCTCGCCCACACGGAAGCAGGATTGGGCAAGTGGGTCGATGTTGCCGGCTTCTACCTCCCGCAAGCGCAACTTTACTCCCTGCTCGCACGGTTGGCTCGCGACGAGTTTCGCACGCTCACCGATTGGGAACTCGCGATGAAAAGTTTGGCCGCGCGCGTGCCGGATTGGGAATGGGACTGGGTACTCACTGCTTGGGCACATCGGCTGGATAAGCCAGCAGCGGAAATTGACTTGGATGATGTCACTGCTGCCATTGATGCATGGAGCGCTGCGACTTCGCAATCTAACAAGCTGGTCTTGCGCGATGCGGAAAGTGAGTTTTCCGACCGTAGCTCGATTGCGTTTGGCCTGGATGGAGACGCCGCCGTGCGGTATGCGGACTTCCGCGCCGTTCGGGGTTCCTTTGAAGATCATGCGTTTGTACAACAATTGCAGCAGGAAGGTGCGGATGCCTTGCAGCGAGCGAGTTTGCTGCTGGAACGCATTGGAAGGCTCAGATAAACCGGGCAAACCACGCGTCTTGTCCCGGTGGCGACAGCACTTCAGCAAGGACCGCGGATTTGTTGTCGATGATGGACACGCAGGCTCGCGCGCAGGCGATGGACGCCAAGGCAACGCGAAACCTGCCATTACGTTACTTTGAGGAGCCAGGGCATGGACGCCCCCATCTATCCCGGCGAAATCCGTCGGATCGTCAAACGGACGCTGATCGAGTTCGGTCTCAACATGCGGCACCTGGCCGAACTCAGCGAGACATTACTCGTCCAGGATGGGCGATGCTACGGACGCTCCTATCGCACGGCCGGCTACATGGCCATGTGGCTCGCATCGCTGCAGATGATCCAGTTCTATGACGAAACCGGCGCGATGCTGAAGACCGTCAACCTGGGACAAGACCCCGTCCCCGTCCGCCAAGCCGCTTAGAAGTTGCTGTTCGCCGAAGCGAAGCGATTGCGCGACGGTGTGAATTGCGGCGCGCACTCCATCACTGGAAATCCACTAAGACATCACTTCCTTCTTCTGGCGAATGGGGAAGTATTGATGCGCCAAACTAGTGACTCAGCAATGTGAAATTCATGCGGCTAGGATACACTAGCTACGCAGCGGAATCCCGCCATCTTCTACTCAGTCTGGGCGGTTTGGCTGGTCAACATGAGCCGGCTTGTGTACAAACCACGGCACAGCCCGAGTCAATAGCCGGGCTGTTTCTTGAGTCACTCGCAAGTTCATTAGTCGCACAGGTTTGCCATGTACGGAATGCCCGCCCTGGACGCGGATAATATCCTGGCTCTGCTCACGTTGACCGTGATGGAAGTTGTGCTGGGAATTGATAACGTCGTCTTCATCGCGATTCTCTCCGGCAAACTTCCCAAGAACCAACAAGGGAAAGCTCGCACGGTCGGCCTGGGGCTGGCGATGCTGATGCGCGTTGCGCTGCTGTTTGCAATCAGTTGGATCTTGGGATTGAAAGAGGAGCTGTTCACATTCCTCGATCAAAAAGTCACCTGGAAGGATTTGATCCTGATCGCTGGCGGTACGTTCTTAATTGGCAAGGCCACCTGGGAGATTCACCATCAAATCAACTACGCGCCCACCACGCACCTGCCGGACAAGAAAGCCGGCATTTCGTTCGCGTCTGTGATCTTTCAAATCATCCTACTGGATTTGGTCTTCTCGATTGACTCCGTGCTGACCGCCGTGGGAATGTCAAAAAATGTTTGGATCATGGTCATCGCAGTTGTTGTGTCCGTGATTGTGATGATGATCTTTTCCGGACCAATCTCGCGCTTCATCGAACGGCACGCCACCGTCAAAATGCTGGCGCTCTCGTTCCTGATCTTGATTGGCGTGATGCTCGTTGTGGAAGGCAGCCATGACGAAGGCATCAGCAAAGGCTACGTCTATTTCGCAATGGGCTTTTCCATCTTTGTGGAAGCCTTGCAGACGTGGTTTCGGGCGAAACGTGATCTCCCGAAATCCATCCCCGAGAAACCCTCTGCCAGCTGACGGTCGCGCCGTTAGCGTTGGGGTAGGTGTTGTCGATCGGCTTCGCTACGCGCAGCTGTTGAGAAGTTGCTCCCCTGCAACATGCTGCCATAGCTCGTGCGCGTCGGCGAAGCATGACTACAGACCGCCGCCGGTTCCGCCCTGGACGCCCTGCTGTTGCAGTTTGCGGAGGTCGTCGAGGTCGTAGCCTTCCTCTTCGATGACTTGCGTTTCAACGACATCAACTCTCGCGACTTTGATTTCGTTGAACAAGTCATCGGAGATGATGTAATACCAGTCCGCAAAACGCGCTGTCAGCTCGTTGGCCTTCTCTCGGCCAGATTCCAGCTTTTGGTTGTAGGCGGCCATCTTCGTGTTGTAGTCGATTTCGGCCTGCCGCTTTTGCGCCTCCAAGTCGGCGTCTTGATTCTGGTTGCCGGTTTGGTCACCGGTGTTTTGATCGCCAGTATTCTGGTCCCCTGTGTTCTGGTCGCCGCTACCTTGCGAATCAGCATTGGCGTCGCCAGCGGAAGCATCGCCGCTGGTAGAATCCCCAGTGGAATCGCCTTTGAGGATTTCCGGCATCTCCGGCTTTTCCAGCACGCTCTCATTGAATTGAGCGCTGATGAAAACGTAACGATTGAGTTGCTGCGCCTGGGCAGTGGCGGCATCCACGGCGTCATCCAGCCCTGAGATTCCTCCGGTGTTTTCGGCAACTTCGCCAAAGCGGATCACATACATCACGCCGTCATTGGATTGAACGTGAACTTCACCTTCGTTGGAAAACAGCTGCCCTTGAATGATGAAGAAGCCGCGGCTTTGCAACTGCCGGATTGTTGATTGCGAAACCTGTGCGCTTTCGCCTTTGAGCAACGCAATCAAATCGCCCGGCTTCTTTTCGATATCAACGATTTGCAAACGCTTCAGGGCTGCCGCAAGATTCGCCACTGCGTCCTGTCGGGCGCTCTCGCCCAATCTGGCTTCCGCTAACGACCATTGCTCGTTGGTTGGTTTGGCACTGTCAAACTCAAATTTCATTTGGTCTTTTTGCACGCGGGCGCCGCGGACTTCGTCAATGGAGTAATCGTCAATTGCGATCGACTGGATGTCGAACACGTTGACTTTGAGCAGATCGGCCTCGACCCAATCTTCAAGGTTCGTCGTCAGCGAAGTCGTATCGATCTTGGCCTCGTAAACGAGGTCCTGTCCCGGTACGCGCACGTATCGCAAATCGGGCTGGGTGCCTTCGGCGTTTCCGATGATCAGCTCCGCCAGGCGGCTGCCATCAGCGCCGGTCACAACAACGCGCGTGCCCATTCCACCCAGCGCAATGTTCTCCGCGCTTGGCTCCACAACTCCGTATTCCGGATGCTTGCCTGGCAAGTCAGCGACGGATTCGCCCATCAACTGCATATTGATCAAAGCGGTTGCGGCCTCGGCCAGGTGCGTGGTTTCCGCGTCAGCGGGATAGTTGTCATGCGAGGGTAGCGACCAAACGCCATCCACGCGACGGACTTCAAAGTTCTCCAACTTCGCCGTGGTCTCGTTAAATCGCTCGATCTCAAGTCCGGCGATGTCAGTCAGCTCCAGATCGCTAAAGTCCGGTCCGACGGTGGTTGCGGTTTCCGAAGCCCATTGGCTGGAATACTGCACAAAGCCAGCGATGGCAACCAACACAAGCGCCAGGCTCACAAAGATCGAACTCTTAACCATCTCGCTCATTGCGAATTTATCTCCTGCAATTCTCGATCGCGCATCCCGAAACGAAGCGCGGTTTGCTTTCTTGCTTTTTTCTGCTGCCTCGAAATCGTCTGTTCTATGGCGAACGCATCCGCGATGCCGCCACGCCAAGTCTTTCCCGGCTGCGGCGGTTGAAAAAGACGGCGATGCCCACGATCAACGGAATCAAAGGCGGCAGCGCTACGGCCATAAGTTTGTAGCCGTTTTGCATGGATTGAATTTGCTGATCGAGTCGCCTTTCGACCCGGCGGATTTCCTTTTGCGCTTCTTTCTCTTTCGCGGTCTTATAGACCTGAAAGCGATCTCGCGCTCGCGTCTCAATCATCTCTCGCGCGCGATCGTAAGCCACCTCATCAATCTTGCCTTCCTGGAATTGTCCATCCAGTTTGGATATCTCATCGGTGACTTTCTCTTGCTCTCGCTGCAAGTCCAATTGCAACGCTTCCTCATGGGACTCGATGATCTCGTTTGTATTCTTCCTGGCATCGGCAATCTGCCGGTCCAAAGCTTCCAGCGTGTGATACTCCGGGCCCTTCTTACGAATCTCAATCAGCGATTCTTCGCCGGCAAGCACGTCGACGATATTCAACACAAACGGAACGTTGTCAAATCGCAGTCCATACTCTTCATTGGGGTCTTGTTCGCGAAGTTGAAACAGTGCGGAGTGAAGGAAGTCGATATCGGCCACAACGATGACGTCAATCTTTGCCGCCGAGATTCCGCCGGTAGCGGCATCCACTGCGGTGCTGGCGTTTTCCGGCGTGCCTGAGAGTCGCGCGGCCAGGGTATAGGCGTTATCCGTTGGCACGTATCCGCGCCTGCGGTTGGGGTCCGGCGCGGTTTGGATGAACGCGTTGCCGAAGAAAGTCTCATACGGCGTGGCCCCAGAGTTGGCCGTTGTGCCGACCAACCGTTGATAGGTCAGGTTGCTTTCCTGAAAGTTCATATGGCCGGCATAAAGGAACAACAACCGCCCCAAACCATCAGTAATGGGACTTTCCTCGCTCACGGTAAATTCCGCCGGCATGTCTTTGTCCACAAAAACCCATTCCGGCTCGCCGACCACACCGCTGATCTTGGGAATGGGGTTGTAATCCTGCCAAAGCACGGCCGTGTTGGAGAAGTCAATCTTTAACAGTTCCCAAAGGTCGTCGATGTTCCCCTTTGGTCGCGGCGGAGCACCGGAGAAGGGATTGCCCCCCTTCATGCCGGTCCCCAAGACAAACCCCGGCTCCTGTTGAGTGGGCCAAAAGTTGGGAAAAGCGTACGGGTCTTCAAAAATGGCCGTGGGAATGCCACTCTTGACGGCGTTGATCACGTTTTGCAATGGCACCGGCGCCAGACTGGATGGTTGTACGCAGATCAAAGCCTTGAAGTCGCCGGCAATCGCGCTGGCCGGATTCACAGGCACAACTTCGTAAACCTTCTCCAACTCTGTAATCAGCCGCTGGTTTCCCTGTCCGCCGGTCAGCATGGGAACTTCCGTCGTGACCACGCCAATCTTGGGCTTGGGAATACTCGTGTCGCGCGCGACAACGGAAATCGAGCGAACCAGTTCGTACTCGGCCGGCAACCCTTTATCCAGGAATGGAATGGTGACTTTGTTGACACCGCGGCGAAACACAACACCCAGGAAAATCTCATCGGCTTTTTGCACGCCACGCTCTTCAGCGATGATGGTTTGCGGCGTGATGCCGTACACCTGCTCCGCCCTCAACTCTTCATCGACGGTGGTTGGCCCCATCTGATGAATGCGGAGTTGAATCTGATTGCCGCCGATGTCGTCAAACTCGCGCAACACCCTGAGGATGTTCAGTCGCTGTTGCACATAGACTTCCGGCACAGTCTCCGAAATAAACGCCTCGATCTGAATCGGCTCGTCCGTTTCAATCTCGTCCACAATCTGGCGGGTTTGCGGCAACAGCGTGTTGATGCCTTCGGCGGTGACGTCAAAGCGAATGCTGGACCACTCCAACACAACCGTCAAAGCGAACGCAATCAAGATCAGGCTGACTGCGCGTACCGCATAATGGCCCAAGCGTGACTGTCCGTCCCTGCCGCCGCTCCAGTGACGCCGGCCAATCAGGATCATGGACAAGTACAGCATGACCGCCGCGATCATCAGGAAGTAAAAGATGCTGGAAAGGCTGACCACGCCGCGGCCAAAGTCCGCGAACTGTTCTGTGATGCTAAATCTGGAAACAACGGTCGACACAACACCCAGCGTGGGAATGGCATCCGCATAGGCAAAAAACACCAGCGGAGCGTTAAACAGCACGCCCAGGACAAAGCCCACCGTCAGGTTGCTGGTCAAGAAAGATGCCACCATGCCAATGGACAGCATCGCGATGCCAACCAGCCAATAGCCGAAGTACATCCCCAGGAAGAGGCCGATATCCGTCCCGCCAAATCCTCCGCCCAAAGAAGCCAGCACGCAGAAGTTACAAATGGCCGAGTACAATAACGCCGAGCTGAAAATGGTCACCGCGGCCAGGTACTTGCCCAGCACCACGTCAAAGTCGCCGGCCGGGATGGTCAACAACAGTTCGTCCGTGCCCAAGCGTCGCTCTTCCGCCCAAACGCTCATGGTGATCGCCGGGATGAAGATCAACATGATGAACGGCAGGTATTCATTCAGTTGATCGAGATTCGCCAGGTTGGCGTTGAAGAACTCGTTGGGCCAGAACGCGGCGATGGAACTCAACAACACAAACACACAGACAAAGACGTAGCCTGTGGGATTGGTGAAGTAGGCGACAAAGTTGCGCTTAAAGATGGCGAAGAGAACGTTTGTGTTCATGATCGCGTTCGTTGGGAAATTTCTGTTTGGATTCTTATGTTGCGGCCGCTTTCTAAATACTCAGCGCGCCAAGTGCTGGCGCGTCTGCAACCTTTACGCTCCGCTGGACGCCAACTGTTCTTGCTTGCGTTGTTCTTTGTCCATTCCGGAAAAGCGATGGAACGTCTCGTCCAACGTGCGGCCACCTGCGGTGAGTTCATCAATCGAGCCATCGAAGACCAGCCGGCCTTCATTGATGAACAACGCCCGAGAGCACATTGCGCCGACTTCCTGCATGATGTGCGTTGAGAGCAAGATCGTGTGGTCGCGTCCCAGGTTGGTGATCATCCGCCGAACTTCGGCGATCTGATTTGGGTCCAAACCGCCGGTGGGCTCGTCCATGATCAGCACGTCCGGCTCATGCAGCAGCGTTTGGGCCATGCCGACACGTTGCCGATACCCTTTGGAGAGCTTGCCCGTCGGCTTGCCGATCACGGCGCGAAGATCACACATATCGATCACGGCTTCGATCCGCTCTTCCAGCTTCTCGCGATTCATCCCTCGCGCCGTGCCGAAGAACTCCAGCAAAGCCCTGGGATTCATATCCGGATACAAAGGGCCATTCTCCGGCAGGTAGCCCAGGTGAGCACTGCCTTCGATCCGCTCCGTGGTCATGTTGTACCCGGCGATCTTGGCAATGCCCTCCGACGGCGAAAGGTAGCCGGTCAGCAGCTTCATGGTGGTGCTTTTGCCAGCCCCGTTGGGCCCCATGAAGGCGACCACTTCGCCCCGGAACACCTTGAAGCTCACGTCGCGCGAGGCCGCAAAGCTGCCGTAAAACTTGGATAGGCCAATCGCCTCGATCATCGGCGGAGGACCTTCAGGCTTCGGCTCGCTGGCCGTGCCCATGGCCTTGGGCTTTTCTTCCCCGCCGGGCGTCGAAAGGAATGTGGATGGTTTGTCGCTCATTGTCACCAGATCAAGTTCAGCGGATTCGCAATGTACGCATCTCCAAGCGAATCCAGCAGTTGCGGAAAAACGACCGTCAGAAGGAGGCCCCGCCACGCGTCACGCGGTCAAATGGCACCTTCCTGCCATGTTGAGCGAGATTATCTCTCCATGGCCGCTGCCTGTCAAAGCGTGCAAACGGCTATGGCATAGCAATTTGCGTTCAAAAGGCCGGTGCCGGAATCAGCCTTGAGATGTGAAATCTTGTCCCTGCTCGCGCTCAGATTCCGTACGACGCCACACCTCCCGCGGTTCATCCCCGCAGATGAATGTCCGACCGGGCTCCAGATGGCAGGGCGAACATGTTCCCGTCACAACTTCAAAGAGCACAACCCTCCCCTCGCGGGCACACGCAATCTCCTCGCCAGCTAAGGCCTGCCGCACTTTGCAGAGTTGTCAACGCCCGAACAATTTCGATAGCCAGGACTTCCGCTTGGGCGGCCTCATCATTTCTTGCAGCGATTGAGGGCGGTCTCGCTTACCGCTGGCGACAGCTTCAATAATCGCTTGAATGTTTCCATTGATGGGCTCGTTGGGCTTCAAGCGAATGGCGTGCTGGATCGTCGCCTTTGCTTGGGTAACTTCACCGTTGAGAAGTTGAATCACGGCCAGGTTGCCCAGCAACTCAATGTCGTCCGGCTCGATCTCGACGGCCTTGGTCGCAGCGCGGAGCGCCGTGGGAAAATCGCTTCTGGTCAGGCAGATGCCGCCCAGTTCTTTCAACATGATTGTGTTGTCCGGCTCCAGATCCACGGCTCGAGTCACTTGTCGCTGCGCCTTGTCATCCTCGCCAATCGCAAACCACGCCATACCCAATGCGAGCGCAACGTTGGCCATGTCCGGATGTTTTGCCGCCAGCGATTGCAAACTCTCGATCGCTGACTGAATCTCGGCTGCACGCTTGCCTTGCCTTGGCTCCATGCCGGGCTGTCGACGAAGCTTCCAAACAATCCCAAACGCGCGTTTGAAAATCTCGTCAGGACTTTCCGTTTGGCGAGCATGATAGACCAGCCTGCCGGTTGCCTTCTCGCGGTACGTGTCGACGTTTCCGTCCCGCTCCACGAACTCGAATTTCTCAGCGATCTCTTCCTCGCTGTAATTCTCGATGGTACCGGGATCGTAGTCGGCATCCGTTGCCGCCGCGATAACGGTTTGCGAATCGAAACCACGGATCGTTGCAATCAGACGTTGCTCGTACTCGAACAACACCAGCCAATCGCAAGGCGGTTCCACCGTACGGTCATGAGTCCGCACGACGACGAAGTCTGGCGAATCGTCATCGCGTTGCAAACCACGTAGTTCAAGGCTCTTGGCAAACTCTTCCGCATCCACAGGCGACATGAAGCTCGCTTGCGAAAGTCGATCATCCGAATAGCTCATCGCGTTCGGAGCGATCTCGCCAAAGTTCTCGGAGCCGCCATCCAACACCCGATCCAACGCATCGTTGCGAATCACGACGGAATTGCATTGAATTTGAACCGGCACGGTTATCCTCTCACGAATTTGAGGCCGTTGGTGATGTTCGTCCGGCGAAGTTCTTACCGGCTATTCTCCGTGAGCAAAGCCGAGAATCCAAGCGGCATCATCATCAACAGAAAAACGGGGGTTCCTTGTCGTTGCTGTCTTTCTGTTGAAGGATTCACCGCCGCGCACCGGCCAAGAGAACGCACGAGGGAAGAAATTCTCAAGTCTCCCAGATTCTGTGTCGGTTGTTCCCGCGCAATTGTCAGTGCCTAAGTAGGAGTGTGGGGGCGTCGCAAACCTATTACAGGCTACGGCGCGCTGGTCGTCCAGTTTGCGAGGCGATTCGCCCAGTGCGTTGACTGACAACCTTTGCCTTCGTTCTGGCGTTTGCCTTGCTGACGTCGCAGTCTCGCTATCAATTTCACGGGAGATATACATGCAGACACATTGTCAAAGTTGCGGCTTATCCCTCCACCTCGATGGAACGTGCCCTCATTGCAGGTTGGTCACGAACCTGGCAAACCGATCACAGTTTGGGATTGGTCAGGCATTCGCATGCCTGTTCTGGCTCGCGGTGCTGGGTTTCGCTATCTACTATTTCGTTTCTTGAGTCTCAATCGCATCCGGCAGCCTGTTCAATGCTGGCGGCTGTTCAATGCAACCGCCGAACGATCGCGCAGCTCTTCGCGCGGCTGGGTCTAAGCTGATTCTAACGCCTGGGAATCCAACTTAACCACCAACGCATGCCTCATTGCTCAACCACTGGCGCGTTCGCATCGACATCAACAGAGGTGCCGTCACGAATGGCGCACAAGGCCTGGAATACGTCGGCATCAATCGCATGAGCGACGGACCTCACCGAGCCGGACAAGTCGACAAACAGCGTCGCGTTGGGGTGAGGGCCACTGAAGTAAGGCCAGTGAGCATCTTCCGCGGCAGAGGGCGCGCGGAAACTGGAAGCATTCTGGACTGAGAACCAGGTGCCGCGAACAGCCCACGTGCCTTGCGATTGATCGAAGCGCCCCAGGTACTCGCCGAGTCCCAAGGTTTGGGCGGTGCCATCCAGGACATAGCTCGGAGACATATTTCGATCGCCACCAAAGACGCCTTGCAGGAAATCGCCGAACCGCTCGCCGTACATCTCAACTCCTGTGTATCCGTTCGCGCCGGCCACGCCAGCATAGGTGCACATGCCGGGCGCCTGCGTGCGCAATGCATGGAGTTTCGCGGTTCCATCCTCGGTGTAGTGCAGCGAGCTGACGCACAACGGCGCCGCGGACAACTTGGGATCAACCGAGTTGCAAATGAATCGCGCATCTTGAGACTGGGCCAGCCGCCACGCTTCCGTTTTGGACCACCACGTAGGCCCGGAGCCAACCTCGGCCGTCGGATCCAGCCAGGTGGAAAATTCCGGCCCCGCGGCGGTCGCAAAACTCTGCTGCCCCCATCTGTGGCTTTCGACATACGGATAAATAAACATGAACACGCCATTGCCATGCGCGCCTTCCGCCGGCGGGTATTCGCCGTTGACATCAACGTAGTTGGTGACACCGATCGAGAGATTGTGCAGCTTCTGCACACACATGGTCCGCCGCTGCTCCTCCGACGCCCGATAGAGCTGCGGAAACAACAGCCCCGCCAACACCGCTCCCAAAACCAACAGCAGCAAAATCCAACGAATCATACTTCTCTCTCCAACGCTTGAACCGCGCGCCGGCGGCACTGTTCACCCGGACCATTGTCGCCAGTCTATTCGCCATCAGTCTAATCTTCGTGAACAAAGCTGAGAATCCAAGCGGCAGCATCGAAAAGCGCATGACCTGGTTGGCCGGCCACCGTGCGCAGCGCGTTGTAAAGTGGCGGGTCAATCAATTCCGCTCGCGGGTATTCGCCTGTGTCGTCCGCCAGTTTCCGAAACGCCATCACAAGCTGTTCCAGCCCTGCATCAGAATTCAGCGCACAAGAGCGAAAGGTCTGGACCAACGCCTGTCCGCTTCGCGCATCAAAGCCGGTTTCCCCGCTGATCAATGACCAATACCGCTGCGCCAGTTCGAGATCGTTTGGAGACGCCTCCAATTGAGACTTGAGTTCGGCCGCCGCGTGGCGCCATTCAGCATGCGATTGACTTGCCACGTAGATCATGCCGCCTGAGTTTGGTGACTGTTAGCTCGCGTAGAGGTACATGAAGTATAGCAACCCACATTCTAAGCGCGCGTGATTGTGCGTCGCATGATGACCTTTGTGTACGGCGTTCCGTCGGGCAACAAGATGAACTCGCGCCGCTGAAAACAACTCGATTTCCACGCGCGCACCGGGTAGCCCTGTTTGCTCGCAAACTGAGCGCGGCAAGAGGCACGTTCAACTCGGCGTAGAGGAACACCGGGTAGCCCTGTTGCTCGCAAACTGGGCGCAGCAAGAGGCACGTTCAACTCGGCGTAGAGGAACACCGGGTAGCCCTGTTTGCTCGCAAACTGGGCGCAGCAAGAGGCAACTTTCTATTCGACGAACACAGGTTCATTCGCGCGCCTGCACTCGCCCCGTTTGTTGATCTCACCACCCCCCTGGAATAAGCTCATACCGTTGCGTCGCATGAACTCAAGAGGTGCAGAATGCCAGCGGACCGGTCGCTCAACCCTGGGAATCAGGAAGAGCATCAAGACAAGACGACCAGCCAGCCCGGCGACGCGGCCAGGCTAACCGGTTTGTCTGGTCAGGCTGAAACGTTCGAATCCGCCGCGCGCGATCCGCGTTCGGAAACGCAAGCCGAACTTCCGCAGCACGCGGACTATGAAATCACCGCGGAGCTTGGCCGAGGCGGCATGGGCCGCGTCCTTGCAGGGCGAGAGTTGGCGCTCGATCGCGAAGTGGCCATCAAGACGTTGCTGCCCGGCGTCAACGCCAACCGCTTCCTGACCGAAGCGCGGATCACCGCTCGGCTGCCGCACCCCGGCATTCCGCCCGTCCACGCGTTGGGCACGCTGCCCGATGGCTCGCCCTTTCTGGCGATGAAACTTGTGCGAGGGCAAACGCTGGCCGAAGCACTCAACGCCCGCCAAAGCCCTGCGGCCAACCTGCCGCACTTCCTGCAAGTCTTTGAACAGGTCGCGCAAGCGGTCGGCTTCGCGCATTCGCAAGGCATCATTCACCGCGATCTCAAGCCGGCCAACGTCATGGTTGGCGCCTTCGGCGAAGTCCACGTGATGGACTGGGGCCTCGCTCGGGACATGCGGCAATCACAAACCAAACAAACTGCGAATCAACAAGCCGCAACTGAAGCACCGCCAGAAGACGAAGCATCGATCACTCGCGACGGAGCCGTGATGGGCACGCCTTCCTACATGGCGCCGGAGCAAGCTCGTGGCGAAGCCGTCGATGAACGGGCCGATGTCTTTTCGCTTGGCGGAATCTTGGCCGCCATCCTCACAGGCCAGCCGCCGTTTCAAGCCAGTTCCACGGCCGAGACCGTCGCCTTGGCCGCGTCCGGTCAAACGCGGGATGTGCTCGCGCGATTGGAAGCATGCGGCGCGGATGAAGGGTTGTTGCAACTCGCGCGGCGATGCCTGGCGGTTGATCCCGCGGCGCGGCCGGTCGACGCGAGCGAAGTCGCCGAACTTGTCAGCGACTATCGCGATGGTGTGGAAACTCGCCTGCAGGAAGCCAAGGCAGCCAGGGCTGTCAGCGAAGCGAAGTCGGAAGAGCTCCGCAAGCGTCAGCGCGTCGTGCGCATCGCGGCGTCAATCGTCGTCGCCGTGTTGCTCGTCGGCATCGCCGGCACAACGCTCGGCCTGCTAAATGCCAACGCCGCCTGGGAGGCCGAGGCCGACCGAGCCGAAGGCGAGCGCCTGGCCAAGCTCGACATGAAGAAAGAGTACGACCGCGCCGAACTCGCCCTCAAAGACGTCCGCGCTTCCATCATGCGCTACGTGGACGTCGTGCAGAACGAAGAGCTTCTCAAGGATCCACGCTTCAAAGATGTCATCCCCCGCCTGCTCGATGAATCGCTAACTCAATTGGAGAGTTATGTTGAGGTTTACGGGAATGCTCAGGACGCTGAAATCCGAACTGAGGTGGCGCAGGCCTTTTTCTAGCTCGGATGGATCCAGGCAACACACGGAGAAGCAACCGCCGCCAAACGCGCTTATTCCCAGAGTATCGCACTCCGCGAAGACCTGAGTCAGGAAGTCGCGGCGGATGCCAACTCCCAGGTCAAGCTTGCAGACAGTTACAACAACATTGCAGGTGTTTACAGCGCTGCGGGCGAAAAGAATCAGGCGCTGGAAGCCTATCGCCAGGCGCTGGAGATTCGCACTCTGCTTGCCCAAGAAAATCCTACTGTCACGGATTATCAAGACGCCTTGGCGGCATGCCACAACAATCTCGGTGTGCTGTACAACGAGTTGGGACAAAACACGCAAGCGTTGGCTGCCTTCCGCGAGGCGCTGGAAATCCACGAACATCTCGCTCGGGGGCATCCAACTGTTACCGAGTTTGAAAGTAACTTAGCGGCAAGCCATCACAATTTTGGCCTCTGGTACAGTTCCTCGGGACAACGCGATGAAGCGTTGAATTCCTATCGTCGCTCGATCGAAATTGGAGAGCGGCTCATCCGCGAGAACCCGACGGTCACGAAACAAAAAAACAGCCTGGCCCTAAGCTACAACAATATAGGCGTTGTGTATCGCGCGACGGCTCAAACCGATGAAGCGCTAGCCGCCCATCGTCGGGCATTAGAACTCCGTGAGCAACTTGCCGGTGAGCGTCCAAACGTAACGCAATATCAAGCCAACGTCGCAAAAAGCCACAACAACGTCGGCATCGTCTACAATGACTTGAACCTGCCGAATGAAGCGCTGGCCGCTTACCAACGGGCCGTGGAGATTAATAAACGGCTTGTCCGCGAAAATCCCACCGTGGCGGACTATGCGGTTTCGCTGGGCGGGAACTATGTGAACCTCGGCGCGATTCAGCGAGACAAACTTCGAGCCTACGATGATGCACTAGAGTCCGCGGACGAGGCCATCGCTGTCCTGGAAGTCGTCTATAAACAAAACTCTCACTACTCCAGCGTGCGGGAGTTTACTTGTAACGCGTTCGTCGGCCGTGCATTGACCTACGAGGCGCTGGAGGACTGGCAGCTTGCCGCCGACGACTGGTCACATGTCATTGAAATCGATGACGAAAAGTCAAAGAATCTTTATCGCAACCGACTGGCAAGAGCTTTCGCACTTGGCGGTGATCACCGGCGGGCGATCGAAACGACGCAGGCTGTCATTGAGCAGGAAGACAATGCCCTAACGCCAGTTGATCAATTTGGCGCTGCCTGCATCATTAGCGTGGCAATCAACGCGGTTGAGAAGGACATGTCTCTGGAGGAATCAAACCGCAATGCGTTGGAAGGCGAATACGCGCTGCGTGCAATTTCGATCCTGCACAAGGTTGCCGAACGGGGACTCTTCGACGCGCCAAAGTTCCGCAAGATGCTTGATGAAGACCCGGCTCTCTCGCCTCTGCGCGATCGTGATGACTACATAGAGTTGATTGAAAGCATTGACGCAAAGGAGCAACCTGAGTTGGATGCGCGCGCCGACGCTTTCGTCTCAATGCAGGCGCCAGGTGCCACTGCAGGAGATTGCATGTCGCCGTTGGTGTTGCTCTTGAAATAAAGTGGGCGACCTTCATGATTTAGAAACGTAGGGTGGGTGGAGCAAAGCGCAACCCACCTTCTGAGCGCGCGTGATTGTTCATCGCCGGGTGCCATTACAGGCTTGTCCAGCAGTGCTCTTCTCGGGCTTGGTTTGACCTAATTCTAACAGCCGCGAATCCAACTGACTGAGCTTTGGCAAGCCGGGTTCAGCGATTCGCCCTCAGAAACGTAGGGTACATGAAGCAAAGCGCAACCCACCTTCTGAGCGCGCGTGAATGTTCGTCGCATGATGACCTTGGTGTACGGCGCTCCGCCGGGTGGCCCAGGCAGTCGCTGACTGGCTGGGTTGCGCAGCAACAAGACGAACTCGTTGCGGACGAAACAAAGATCAACATAGGCAATGCGCAGCTGCAATCATGGCAACGACCAATCGATCCATGAAATTGCTCTTTAATAACACCAACAGCAGTAGCTTGTCGGCTGCACCGACCCAACCCATCCAGGTCGGGTCACCGGGCGGCTCTGTCCCAGGTTTTCGATACTAATGACATTCGCCGTCAAAGTAGTGGGAGTGCTCCAAATATGCGGACGAAAACATTGCAATGTACTTTGGTCTCTCATGAGCAGGAGTTGAAGGAGCCCAATACCCATTTTCAATGACCCAATCATAGATTGACTGATTTATTGGGTATTTCGTCAACGTACCGGTTAGGCGGTAATGCTCGATCCACTTTTCTGCTTCCGCTCTAGCTTCAAAGACCGCTCCTGCATGAATTGCACCTTCACCCAAAAACACCCACACTCCAGAATAGCTCTTAACGTCTTTCATTGTTCCTTACCTCCCAAATGCAAATACCATTTCCACCACTTCGCGATTCGGTTGACCGCCTTCCGAATGGCTCTCGAGTGCCTTTTTATAATCCGCTTCTGCTTCGGTGACCGAGGAAGATCGGAAGAACTTACTGGGCCGCCTTTAGCTTGAAGCCGTGTATGTGGGCCTTCTCCCTTTACATGGCAATGAGCTGGGACGTGATCTGCACGAGTAACGTGATAGCTCGACGCCGGGTGCCACTGCTGGCTTGTCCCAGCAGTGCTCTTCTCGGGCTTGGTTTGACTTCATTCCGACACCTTGAATCCAACCTACCGAGCTTTGGCAAGCCGGGTTCAGCGATTCGCCCTTAGGAGAATGCCAACTCGTGCAAGTGCCCGAGCTGTTCATCGTGCGTGGTAGCTTTGCCGAGTCGCCGGGTGCCACTGCTGGCTTGTCCAGCAGTGTTCTTCTCGGGCTTGGTTTGACCTGATTCTAACAGTTACGAATCCAACTGACTGAGCTTTGGCAAGCCGGTTCAACGATTCGCCCTCAGGAGAATGCCAACTTGTGCACGTGGCCGCGCTGTTCGTAGTGCTTGATAGTTTTGCCGAGTCGCCTGCTTGTTGATTATGTCAGCACGTTTCCAACCGCTCGGCACATGGGAGCAAACAGCTGGCCGAGATTGCTATGCCGGTTCGGCCTACACTCACGAAGTCGCATCGTTTGGGTGGACGATGGACGTTCCGAGACGGTGGCAAGCCCTGACGAAGAGCACTGCTGGGCAAGCCAGCAGTGGCACCCAAAGCTGCTACATCAAAAGCTGCCACATCAAAAACTGTCGCCCAAAGCAATCGCGGGGTGGCTGACCAGTCGCCGACTTGCTGAGCGAAGAACAAGTTAAACTCGCTTCGCATGAAACAACGATCAACCTGCCCGATGACGGCTGCAATGAGCGCAACGCGCAACAAGGATGCAAGCCGTTCCGTTTCACAACTCCGACAGTCGTCATCTTGGCGGCGGCGTCATCTTTGTGGCAATGCGCCCGGCTATTCAGGTCCAGCCTCCTAGCGAAAAGGTGAACAACTTTGGGGTGAACTCATCGACCGCGCCGAAACGACGCGCATCGAAACGAGTGCCCAACCTGGTCGACCTGGTCCCTATTAAAACGTCCGCTATTAATCTGATTCCCGCCGAGTCGCTCGGTATCACTTGTCAATAACTTCTAAGATGGATGCCCGTTGAGACGGATGGCTGTTTGAGCCGATTTCGCGCGCGGATGATGTTGGAGTGAATCCCGCAGCCTGTCTCGCAAAGAAGCTTGCACTTTTCAGCTGGCAGTCGATCTCGCTAATGTTGTGGCAGATGCTGTTGGAGAAATGATGCCAGACGATCCATGGGCTGATGTTTGGGCAGGTCTTTGTGCAATTGTTGCAACAGCGTTTGGTAACGTTCGACAGTATGCACTGGCTGCCAGGCTCAAAACCCTCGCCCCCCATCAGCGGGGAGAGTTGGACGCGTTGGTTTGGGTCCCCGTTTTATCCGCGCGAGGACCTCGCTGGCAGGGAATTGGATCAGGCAATAGGGCTGAGCATCAAATGCAATTTGGAACAGCGCGCAAAAAACCGCCGACCGAGGTGGCTCGCCTCGGCCGGCGGTTGATCTTGCTTATTGGTTGTTTGCGAGTTCCGAAGAACTTGCTAGATCTCTGTGTCTACGGTAACAGTGGTCACGGTTTTGACTTCCCGCGTGAGGCGAGAAGTTTATCAAATCCTTAGAAAGGAGGTGATCCAGCCGCAGGTTCCCCTACGGCTACCTTGTTACGACTTAGTCCCAATCGCGGAGTTTATCTTCGGCGCCTGCCTCCCGAGGGTTAGCTCGGCGACTTCGGATACCCCCCACTTTCGTGGCTTGACGGGCGGTGTGTACAAGGCTCAGGAACATATTCACCGCGGTATGCTGACCCGCGATTACTAGCGATTCCGGCTTCATGCAGGCGAGTTGCAGCCTGCAATCCGAACTAGGCGGCACTTTTTGGGATTTGCTTGCTCTCGCGAGTTCGCTTCCCTTTGTATGCCGCATTGTAGGACGTGTGCAGCCCTAGTCATAAAGGCCATGAGGACTTGACGTCATCCCCACCTTCCTCCGGTTTAACACC
>CALJLD010000096.1 GCA_937982665.1 uncultured Planctomycetales bacterium | reverse complement strand
CCCGGAGCGCGGAGCACGATGAGTGGAATCCCAAACGGTGAGTTGGTCTTTTGTCAGGAACTCGTGGTCGCGCTCTTCGAGTTGGCTGGCGGCCATCCCGAGGCTTAGATGTTCGTTGAACCACTTGTACATCGCCGCGCGATTCACGGCGTTGTAGTTATGGCCGAACTGCAGGTGTTCCGAGAGCATTAAGTTTTCCGGAACGCCTAACATCGCAAAATGCTGTTTGAGTTCCGGCATCCCTTTGCTGGAGATTTCGCTTGTCCAGTCATCAGCCGCCGTCAAACCCAACGGCTTGGGGCCGAACAGCGCGGCAAACTCCACGTTTCCGGTGCCAATCCGCAAATAGCAGGCGTTCTCGCACGTGCAACCGCCTTGCATCGCTGTGGAGACCATCACCGCCGGCATCGAAACCGTCACCCGCGGATCAACGGCGGCAAGGATCATGCTTTGCGTGCCGCCGCCGGAACCGCCAGTCACGCCAATGCGGTTTGGATCAACGTCCGGCAAGCTGGAAACAAAATCAACCGCGCGAATGGAATTCCATGTCTGCAAACCCATCATGTTCTGCAGACGCAGCTCCGCTTGAGGACTGAAGAAGCCCCACTCGTCCGTTCCGTTCATGTCCGCCCGAACCCCGGGGCGATGCGCAATCTGCTTGCTGTCCGCGTGACCAATCATATCGTACTGAAACACAACGCAGCCCATCCGCGCGAGTTGAATGCAGCGCGCTTGGATGTGGTTGCGGGCGTTGTTCATGATGAACTCCGCTTTGTTGTCGATCTCGGCTTGGGCTGTCTCTTCGCCCTTGTCCAGCAATCGCGCATCGGTCCAGTGTCCGTGAGGACACAACACGGCGGGGTGCCGGTCCTTATCATCCTTGGGGCGATACAAAGAGCCGGTGACAAAGAAGCCAAGCCAACTCTCAAACGTCACCTTCTCGACAGTGAAGCCATCGCCGTCAATCTTGCCGTAGATCTTTTCACGCAGCGGCGCTTTCTCCGGCAGCGGCCACAGGCCTTGTGAAACAAGAATCCGCGTGCGGACATCGTCAGCTCTGGCTGGCCAATCGGCGATGTCCTCGACTGGCTCGAACGGAAAATAGCCATTTAAATCTCGCAGCGGCTCCAAACGCGAGTCAGGTGGGACTTGCCCCTCAGGCATGACCGGTTGCTGAGCAACGGCAAGTTGACCGCACGCCAACAAGGCAAGGCAGCCGAAGGTTGCCGCCCGAACGATTCCGCGCAGCGGGCTTGTTCCGGAGCGATCGAAGCGACCAACCTGCGAGAAACGCGCCACTACAAGTCTTTGCAAACGGCTCATGTTCATGTCGATTTGAGTTGTGCGGACGGCAAGTTTTCCTGGATGCCCCGGCAAGCTAGCCAAGCGAACTCCCAGCTTAGCTGCCCGACGGATGCCGGACAAACACTCCTCCGCCTTGCTTCTGCCGTGCAGAGCCTAACCGCAGCGAATGCGCGTAATGGGACACATTCCCACCACCCGAATGCGAGACAAAATCGCTCCGCGGCCCTGGCATGCTATAATCCGGTAATGCTTGCGGGTTCGTCCTAATGAAACTCCGCAGGCAGCATAATCGCTCGCGGAAACAGCAGAATTGAGGCTTTGAATGTCATTCGCCAGCAAGACTGTAACTTTGTTCGCGATGTTGTCTCTCGCGATGGTCTGCTTGCCGTCAGCGGCACATGCTCAAGAAGGCAAAGTGGAAATGGAGCTTGGTACCGCGCCGGGTTTCAACCAGATTGACACCCGCGATTGGTATCAGTTGCTCACGCGGCTGAACGTCACGAACCTGCGCATAGCTGGCGCAAAGCCTGGCGACAAGATTGAGATCCTCATCGAAGGATCGGATCGCTCACCGATCTATCGCGTCAAAGGTCGGCTGACCGCTGCCGGCGAGTTGATTGTGCCCGGTGGCCGATTCTCGATCCGCAATCGCGACTCGATCGCCAAGTGGATTACCAATCTTGCCAAACACGGCCCCGGCGGACCCAAGGAAGATACAACCGGCGTGACGTTCGACTTGGACGATGGCGAATTGAGGACCATCTACAAGGACTTGGGGCAGAAGGTCAGTTTCTCGACCGTTGGGATGAGCCGACCGGAAATCGTCACGAAGCTGGCCGAACAGCTGGACTACAACGTCAGCCTGAGTTCATCCGCCAAGCTGTCGCTAAAAACGGCGGGTGACGCCACCTTTGAATTGAAAGGCATGACGTCCGGCACAGCGCTCGCTTACGTCATTCGCGCCGCAGGCTTGGGTATGGCCCCACGAGCGAGTGCCGGAGGCTTTGAGTACCAGGTCGCGCCGGCTGACGCGCTCAAGCAGACCTGGCCCATTGGGCTGCCAACCAAGAAGCGGCTCTACGATTTGCTTCCCAAAGCTCGAGAGTTTGTTGACTTTCAAGTCAATGCTCAAACTCCGCTCACATCAGCGCTTCCGCCCATCGCCGAGTTTCTGGATACGACATTCCTGTTTGATGAAAACCTGATGGCCGTCGCCGAGATCGACCCCAGCCAGACCGTTGTGGAAGTGCCGCCGGCACGAATCACGCTCACAATCGCCGCATCACGAATGTTGGGCAAAGCAAAACTCCGCACCGAATTGCGCGTGGACGAAGCGGGGCGCGCCTTTTATTGGATCACGCCGCTGGTTGTACCGCGGGAACGCTAGCAAGAATCTGCACGAAGACCCTGGGGCTACATCCGGGCCAACTCTTGCCACAGATGGGCGCTGGCTTTGATCCCGCGGTGGAAATCGGCCAAGTTGAACTTCTCGTTAGGGCTGTGCGTGTTGTCGTCGTTTTGTCCCCAGCCCAACAGCAACGTGTCAACGCCCAGCACTTCTTTGAAAGTGTTGACGACGGGGATCGAGCCGCCTTCGCGAATGAAGACCGGCGCGCGGCCAAAGCCGGATTCAATCGCGGCGGTTGCTGCTCTCATGTACGGGCTTTCAAGAGGCACTACCACTCCATGAGCCGAGTGGAACTCGTGCAGTTCCATCTTGATGCCTGGCGGGCAAAGCGATTCCAACTTCGTTCGCAACGCCGCGGCGATCTTCGCCGGCTCCTGATCCGGCACCAGGCGGAAGCTGAACTTCGCGCCGGCCTTGGCTGGGAGCACGGTCTTCGCTCCCTCGCCCTGATAGCCACTCCACATCCCGTTGATGTCGTAGGTCGGTCGGGCCCATTTCCGCTCGAGCGTGGAATAGCCCTGCTCGCCGGAGAGTGCTTCAACTCCAATTTGTGACTTGAACTCCGATTCGGAGAACGGCAACTCAGAGAATTGGGTCCGCTCGTCTTCCGAAAGCGACTGCACGTCATCGTAAAAACCATCAATCTGCACGCGGCCATCTTCACCCCAAAGTGCGGCCAACATCCGGCATAGCGCATTAGCCGGGTTGGTCACGGCCCCGCCAAAGCTGCCCGAATGCAAATCCTGCTTGGGCCCTGTGAGTCGCAGTTCGAAGTAGGCCAAGCCTTTGAGGCCATAAGTGATGGCCGGCTGCCCAGGCGCGAACTGTGAACTGTCGCTGACAACAACGCACTCGCACTTCAGCCGCTGCTTGTTGTCCACAATAAACTGTTCGAGATGGGCGCTGCCGACTTCTTCCTCGCCTTCGATTAGATACTTCACATTGACCGGCAGTTTGCCAGCCGATTCCATCCAGGCATCCGCGCTCATGATGTGTGTGAGCATCTGCCCTTTGTCATCCGTTGCGCCGCGAGCATAGATGTTGCCGTTGCGCCGTGTGGGCTCAAACGGCGGAGAGGTCCACTCGTCCAGCGGGTCTGGCGGCTGCACGTCATAATGTCCGTAAACCATCACCGTGGGAGCGCCAGGCACTTCGGGAGAATCGGCTAGCACAATTGGATGTCCGGCCGTCTCAACAATTTCTGTCTCAAAGTTCAACTTCTTGAAGCGGTCAGCCACCCAACCTGCCGCCTTGCGCACATCCGCGGCATGTGCGGAGTCCGCGCTGATGCTGGGAATTCGCAATAGCTCGCAAAGTTCTTCTTCGTATCTTGCGGCGTTCGCTTCCAGAACCTGATCAAGTGTCATGTTTGCTTGCCTTCCCATGCGGATTTGCGCACGCGCCGGGTCACGTGTTTTGCGGAGAATCTGGTTCGCCAGAAATTTGCCGCTAGAAACAGGATGCCCACTGTGGATCAGGCAATATAATATCAAAAAGAACGCCAGACTATCGCCTCGGATCGATCTCCTGACAAAGATCACTATGGACGAGTTTGCGGAAACCATTGTTGTCACGGCCAAACCCAAGCCTCGCACGGCCGATCCGCACCGCAAGCGGCAGCCGCGCTACAATGTCATTCTCTGGGACAGCGATGATCACTCTTTTGAATATGTGATCCGCATGCTCAAGGAGTTGTTTGGGCATCCCGCCGAAACGGGATTTCAATTGGCCGCCACCGTAGATAGCGCCGGCAAAGCGGTGATCTTCACCACAGCCCGCGAACATGCGGAATTCAAGCGAGACCAGGTGTTGGCCTTTGGGGCGGACAAACTTTGCGCCGGCTGCAAAGGTTCCATGTATGCCACGGTTGAACCGGTTGCGGATGATGAATAGTCGCGGTAATGCGATGGCGCAATCCATCGCGGCCTGGCGTTATTCGTGCGCGAACGACGCCACCTATCCCAACTCCGCGTTCAGCTCTTTTCGGCACGCTTCCACAATCTTGGCATGCACCGCGTTGGCTTCCTCGTGCGTCAAGGTTTCCGTTGAGCTGCGGAAGGAAACCTGGAACAGCACCTTCTTCTTGCCGGCGTCGGCCAGTTTCTGATCGCGATAGATTTCCGCAAACGTGACGTCTTCGACGATATCGCCGCCGTTGGTTCGCGCAAGCTCGCCAATCACATCCCAGCGAACGTCATCCGCGACAATGAGATTGATGTCGTAGTTCATCGCCGGGTATTCGGAAGGCTTCTCATACTTCCGCACAATCGTCGCGTGTTCCAAAAGCGGCAGCAGTTGAATCTCAGCGACTGTCGCAGGAGTGCGCAACTCAAACTTCTTCAGGCCTGCGTCGCTGACTTCCCCCATCACGCCAACGTGTTTGCCCTGCAGGTAGATCTCGGCCGCAGCATCAGCATAGAAGGCATCGCTGTTCTCGCGAAACTCCAGCGCGGATTGCGGGCCCAGCGCCTTGGCAATCGCATTCAACACGCCTTTGAGCTGGTAATAGTCCTTGCCGGAGGTAATGGCCAGCATTGTGCGTTCATCGGGGAGTTCACCAGTGCCCGGCAAATACACATGCGCGATCTCGTACAACTCAATCTGCGGATTTGCCAGCGTCTCGTTGGTTCGTCGCGCGGACAACAAGCTGGGAATGAGAGATCGCCGCAACAGCGATGCGCGGCCAATCACGGGCGTTGACGTCGCCAACGGCACTCCACTGGACCATGGCGAATAAGCTTCTGAGAAGTCTTCATCCACGGTTGAGATGGTCATCGCCTCGTCAAAGCCGGCGGCCGAAAGCACATGTCGGACGGAGTCCAGCATGTTGTCCTTCTCGCGTCGGGCGGAAGCGGCCATCGGCACGCTAACGTCCTCGGGGATCTTCTCATAACCGTAGATCCGCGCAACCTCCTCAATCAAATCGGCTTCGCGCGTCAGGTCACTGCGCCAACTTGGCGGGATCACCGTCACGCTCTGCTCATCGGCCGATTGTTCATCACAGCCCAGCGCAGTGAGAATTCGCCGTGCTTCTTCTTTGGGAACATCGATACCCAGGATCCGCGGCAACTGTGCGAAGCGAAGCGTAACCGGCGCGGCCGGCTTGTACTGTTCGCCGACATCGACAACGCCCTCGGCCAATTCGCCACCTGCGACTTGCAAGATCAATTCGCAACAGCGACGGCTGGCCCAATCGACGTTCGCCGGGTCGATGCCACGCTCGAAACGATACGATGCCGCGCTGTGCAGATTGAGCTTGCGGGCCGTACCACGGATAGAAACCGGTGAGAACCGCGCGGCTTCGATCAGAACGTCAACCGTGTTTTCGTCGACTTCCGAGTCCGCGCCTCCCATCACCCCGCCCAACGCAACCGCGCGCTGGCCGTCCGCAATCACACACATGCCTGGCTCAAGCTTATACTTCTTATGATCGATCGCTTCGTACTCTTCGCCCGGCTTGGGTTCCCGGACGATGATCTTCTGGTCGCGCAGCGCCGCATAATTGAAAGCGTGCAGCGGCTGGCCACATTCCATCATCACGTAGTTGGTGACATCCACAACGTTGTTGACGGAGTTCTGGCCGATGGCTTCGAGCCGCTTCCGTAACCAATCCGGACTAGGCCCGACCTTGACGCCACGGATCACTCGAGCGGTAAACCGATAACACAACTCCGGGCACTCAATCTCAACCGAGACCAACTCGGAGGCTTTCGTCTTGCCTTCGGCCGGTTGGGCAGCGGGGATGTTCAGCGGAACATCAAACAACACGGAAACTTCCCGCGCGATGCCCAGATGCCCCAGGCAATCGGGCCGATTGCTGGTGACTTCCAGATCGATCACGTTGTCGTCGCCGACCTCGTTCGTTTCTTCGTGATTCAGCCCTGACATCATCAGCCGCGTTTCCAGATCGGAAAGCGACATCGAAAGCGGAACGTAATCGGCAAGCCAGGAATGGGAAACAAGCATGGCGGCAGCAACGTCGTTGGCGTCAAGAGGTTATCGCGTCGCGGTCCGGCAAAAACGGCCCACCGCGAGCATTAAGGAGCCAATAACCTACCGACAACTCGCCGGGAATGTAAGTTCGGCCTGTTTCGAGACCTTATGACGACCGAAGGAACCGTGCTGTGCTTGCGTTAAAAGGAAAAGCGCCCATGAATATGCTCATGGGCGCTTCGCGTTGTAGCGTCGATAATGTCGCAACGTCTACTTGTCGCTTTGCAGAGACCTGCGAAGCCGCCTGATGTCTCGCTGCAATTGCCCAAGCTCGTTTTCGAGTGCTTTGAGCCGGTCCACCAATCCGCCGCCAGAATCAGCCTGGCCTTGAATTGCTCCCGAAAGGTCAATCAGCAGCGGATCAATGGCCTGGCAGTGAATTACTCGCGAAAGGTCAATGACCTGCGGATCAACGGCCTGGCCCTGAATTGCTCGCGAACGGTCAATCAGCAGCGGATCAATGGCCTGACCCTGAACTGCTCCCGAAAGGTCAATCAGCAGCGGATCAATGGCCTGCCCCTGAACTGCTCCCGAAAGGTCAATCACCTGTGGATCGACAGCCTGGCCCTGAACTACTCGCGAAAGGTCAACCACCTGCGGATCAACAGTCTGGCCCTGAAGGGCCCGTGCGAGATCAATCACTTTGGGGTCAACAGCCTGGTCTCGATTGGCGCCGTTGTCCTGCGTGACAACATTGCGTTCATCGGCAGTGCTCTCTTGTATGTCTTCCGCAGTCTTCAGCGTTACGACGATTCGCCCGTCAGACTTCTCTGCCGGCGGGTGCGTTGCCGCCATGGCCGACATGGAAACCATTCCGATGCACAGGCCTGTGAGGACTGAGCATGCTGACTTCATTAATGTGGTCATCATCATCGTTCTCATCACTCCTTGAGCAAGCGTAAGCGATGCCTGGTTGCCGACACTGGCGAGGGCTCCCTTGGCCCAGGCGAGTTTGGCCTGCATCGCGACGAAGATTGTTGAACTGATGGTTGCAGTCGAGACGGCGCTGGCAACTGCCGGCGTTGCAGCACTGTTGATGAGTAGTAGTGGTGAGACGCTCAATCCCAATCCGGCCAACCGCCGCCGTAGCATTTGCCGGCCACGCTCAAGCCGCTTGTAAACGGCAGACTCACTTGTCTTCATTCGCTGCGCGGCAGCTTTGCAACTGTTGCCTTCGATGTAGCAAAGAATCAGTGCAAGGCGGTATCGCTCCGGCAGTGCGTCCAGAGCTTCGTGCAGCGCCGCGTACGTGGCTCTGGTCGAAACCAGGTCCAACTCGTTTTCTTGCTTTAGGGCTTCCTGTTTCGCATCAACTTCTTGTTGCCTTTTCCTTCGCCGCAGAGTTGTTACGGCGCAGCGGAATGCGACCCGATGCAGCCAGCCGCCGACGCACTCTCTGCCTCCCAAACTCTTGGCCTTGCGGGCAAGGATGAAGAATACCGCCTGAAAGGAATCCTCCGCGTCCGCGTGATTCCTGAGCACTGAAGTACAAACGGAGGAGACCAACGTCTTGTGGCGTTCCACAATCGTGCGGAACCCATCTTCATCGTTGTGATCGCAAAACCGAGCCAGCAGTTCTCGATCCGAGAGCGTTTCTATCTCTGCAGCGCTCATTTGTTGCATGCGATTGTTCAGCTCAACCCCAAAGCAACTTGAAAGAGAATGCCTCTTCTAACAGTATCACGCGTCTCACCGATTCAATCCTGACAGGATTCCCGCAAGTTTCTGAGATTATTTTGGGTCTAGCGAGAACTTGATTGGGGCCACATGTTGCGGAATTCGTTGTCGCAACGAAACACGCGCCAAACGAAACTTGGAAGGCGGGAAGCAGTCAATACATAGGCGCCGGTTGAGCCTCCCAAGGCCATTGCTCCAAACCAGGGGCTCCAAACCGGGGCTCTAACCAGGCCATTCACGGGTTGGGAGATGGCATCCACGCTGTGCTGCCCCGCCGTGCTGCTGCCCGCGGAGGCGGCAATGACACCTTGGAATCGGCAAGCAATCGCGGTTTCGAAATGACTTGATGGGTGCGCGCACCGCGGCACCCTCGCGGCAGCGCGCTCTCTAATGTTCCCGCGAAGGCGGGGATCCAGTCAGCGCCACTAACTTCGCGAAACCTAGTACGCAAACGTCGCGAGGTACGTGCTGCGGGTACCGGGGCTGGAGAACGTAACCGGCAAGCCAGCGCCGCCGAAGGAAGCTTCGACCGTGTACGCGGGCGCGGAATTCTCGACACTGGTCAGCGGCGGATAATAGAGCACTTCGTTGGTGCAGACGCAGTCACCGTCTTTCAGCTTGCGGCTGGCCATCTGCACGTGTTTGCCGGCCGAGAGTTGGCTTTCCATCGTCGCGTGATTGACGTTCATCTCGATCTCTATGTAGTCCACACGCTTGATCTCACCGGCAACTTCACCTGCGGTTTGTTGCACGAACTCAACCAGTGCGGCGCGCTGTTCGTCATTCGCGCGAGCATCGGCCAGCACGACAGACTCAATCGGCTCCGGCTTGGAATTCAAACGGCCGCCGAAGGTGAGCGTATCGCTCGCGTTAAGCACCAGCACGACATTCAGACCAGCGAGATCAACGTTCGCATGTGTACCGCTTTCAATACTCCAGGCCATGATCGCCTGCTTGCCGCTCAAGCCAATCTCCGCATTGGCAAAACACGGCCCTGTGAAGATATCGCAGGTCCGCATCTCCATGTAGTCGCCTTCGATGGTGATGCCGTCACCGGCGAAAGCTGGCGAAGCTGAAGCTACAAGCAACAATGCAAGTGATGCGATCTTGAATCTAGACACGGGATTTCCCTTTCGGGTGAAACGGGAAGTTGTGGACGTGGTTCGCGAGCGAAGAAATTCAGCTCACTCATTGTAGAACAAGCACATGCGCGCGGAAAGCAATTACGTACGTCACGTGTGCATTCGCGCAATAACGCCCAATCACATTTGACCTGATGTGTCTGCACGAATTCCAAGCAAGAACTAAACGGCACTTTCCTTGGCCGTTTGCCGCAGCTTGCCGCGGGCTTTGGAGAGCATGGGCCCGATGCTGTTTTCCGGGATGCCGGTTTGCTCGCTGATTTCCCGGTACGAACGGCCTTCCATGTGGTACATCCGCACCACGTCAGCTTCCACGCCGCTGAGTTCATCGAGCAGCCGCTCGACTTCGTCCCGATCGGAGATTCGTTGAATCGGCTCGGGCTCGCGGCCAACGGGAGCCAGGTCACGCAACCTTGTGGGCGTTTTACGATTGACCAGCTCGCGGACAATCACGCGGCGGGCGACCACGGTCAGGTACGTTGCCAGGCTCGATTGCTGGCGGAAAGCTCGCAGCAGCTGGAAATCATTCTTGATGATCTCCAGGAACACCTGAGCGCAGAGATCTTCCCGATCTTCCTTGGAAAGCCGTACCGAGCGGGCTCGGGCGGAGTGATTGATGGTATGGATGACCAGACCAAGAAAGCGGTCAACGAAGTCTTCCCAACTCCGAGGCTTGCGTGCCAGGCAACGCTCTAAAAGGCTGCGATCAATTTCGGATAGGGCCACGACTTGTCCTCTTTGGGGAAAGGACGCATTCCGTTCCGGCGATCGACTCGCCGAGAACGCCAACGTTGCGGCGTCCTTGCCCTGAAGGCACCCACGGATTCCCGCCGTTAGCGCGGAATTCTAGGCCTGGAGCAGATTTACGGCAAGATCGACATTTTCCACCATCTGGTGGCAGTTGCCGCTTGACAGCATTCCGCACCGGCAATACATTTCGCCCCAGGTAGTTGGAAGAAAAGCATCAAGTGCTTTTCCCACAACAACTTGTCGAGCTGGACATGCAAGATCCGCCAGTTTTGCTATGCAAGAACAGGCAATCTGGGCTGGCCTCAGCAGGTCCAATTCGGCGAGTGGCAGAATCTCGCGATTCCGCCTGGACTTCATCATAACAGAGTGCCGATGGTGTTCGGCAACTATTTTCTTCCGTGACTGATACTCCGTCGGGATAGAAGGAGCACGTTCTCCATGACTCACGTTGTTTGCGAACCCTGTTTCGGCTGCAAATACACAGACTGCGTTGTTGTTTGTCCGGTCGAGTGTTTCTATGAAGGGGACAAGATCCTCTACATCCACCCGGATGAATGCATTGACTGCGAGGCGTGCGTGCCGGAATGCCCTGTCGAGGCGATTTTCCTCGAAGAGAATGTGCCAGAGGAATGGGCTGGCTTCACGGAACTGAACGCTGAAATGGCGCCGCAGTGCGAAGTGATCACGGAAAAGCAGGATCCCATCTGCTAAGCGTGCTGTTGAGATATTCAGTTGAGACAATCAACCGTCGGCGCAGCTTTCTGCGCTGGCGGTTTTTCATTTGAAGCCGTGCCAGATTTCGTGGCTCTGCTTGCTCAGAACCTGCCATGCCGCTCACGTTGGAATTGACGACGCAGCCGGAAGTCCCCCTGGAGGTGGAGGGGTTGACGCCGCGCATAGCCGCGGAGCAAACCTCAGAACAACTGGCAAGCTTTCCCATTTATCACGGCAACCGCAAGCAAACGCTGGGCGAGTTCTTCTCACTGTCCGGTTCCGCTGCTGACTTGAAGTTACGGTTTCTGGGAGAGCTCTCAGGTGTCCACTGGCTGGGAGCCGGCCTGGACGAAGGCGAAGTCATCATCGAGGGAAACGCTGGGAGGCATGTCGGTAGCGAAATGACCGGCGGCCGGATTGAGGTGCAAGGCGACACCAGCGATTGGCTTGGCGGGGAAATGCACGGGGGCGAAATCTTCGTGCGTGGCAACGCCGGCCATCTCGTCGGGGCGGCCTATCGTGGAAGTCGTCGCGGAATGACTGGCGGTCATATCATCGTTCGCGGGAATGCCGGGAACGAAATCGGCCACACCATGCGGCGAGGCACGATCGCCATTGGTGGGCGATCCGGAGACTTGCCAGGCTTCAACATGATCGCCGGCAGCATCTACCTGTTTGGCGAATGCGGCATTCGCCCCGGCGCGGCGATGAAGCGCGGAACAATCGCCTATTGCGGCGAGCATCATCCCGAACTCCTGCCTACTTTTCGCGCGGCGGGAACTGACCAGCCTGACGTCTTTCGTCTCGTCTGGAATCAGCTTCGCAATCGCGGCCTGGAGATCGATGCATCGCTGGACGAAAGTCGCTTCGCTTTGCATCACGGCGACTTCCTGGAACTTGGCCGCGGCGAGATCTGGGTGCGACAATAAGTGCTATAGAGACGTCCGGGCCCGTCGAAAGCGTCTGGAAAAAAATGCAACCAACGGGTTGCGTTTTGATTGGCGGACACTAACATATGCAACAAGGAGGTTGTGTATGAATCAGCAAGATCAAGATCGTATCCAGAAGGTTGTCGACCTTGCGGCGCCGGTTTCACGCGTGTGGCGCGCATTGACCGATCACGAGGAATTCGGCCAGTGGTTTCGTGTTCGACTCGATGGTCCTTTCAAACTCGGCGAGGCGACGACTGGCAATATCACCTATCCCGGCTACGAGCACATGAAGTGGGTGTCCGTGACCGAGCGTTTGGAACCCGAGCGGCTGTTCGTCTTCTCGTGGCCACCCAGTGCTATTGATCCGGATACCACGTACGACGACGATGCCAAGGTGTTGGTCGAGTTTCGCCTAGAGCCATCAGAGAAAGGAACGCGACTGACAATTACGGAAACAGGCTTTCTGCAGTTCCCGGAATCCAAACGCCTCGAAGTACTCCGGTCGAACAGGGAAGGTTGGAACTTGCAGGCCGAAAACATTGCCGAACATGTCAAAAGCCAAGACTCGAACTAAGGCTGTGGCACCGGTATTTGCCGCATTGGGAAGTGCGATCCGCCTGGAGTTGGTGTCGCGGCTCAGCGATGGTCAGGCACATTCCATTAGCGCGCTGACGGAAGGCCTCGACCTGACGCGTCAGGCAACGACCAAACACCTGCAGGTGCTGCAGCATGCCGGTGTTGTTGATTGCCGGCGTGCTGGCAGAGAGAGTCGATTCACGATTCGTCCCGGTTCAATCAATCAGGCGAAAGCCTATCTGTTGCGAGTTTCGGAACAATGGGACAGCGCGATTGCGAGATTGCGGGCGACGGTCGAGAAATAGGCCGGTATGCTCTGCACGACCGTTGCCACACCTACCCGTGCGGGTACTGTCGGCGGCTTGGTGATCCCAAATTATGCGGCATGACTCGTGGCGCATGAGTGAATGGCCATTAATCCGATGTCCAGGTTGTGAGATCGTCGTCTCACCGACGCAACCAGTTTGTCCTGGCTGCGCGAGGTGTCTGAATTGTGGATCGCGCCGCTCAAAGAGAGTTGGGCATTGCCGAATTGCGATCTTCCCTACTGCGATTGCTGTGGCCGCTGCCCACAGTGCCTTGAATTGCGTTACTCGGATGTTGTCGACCCATGTGACTGCGGCCATCCGAGTGATGAATCCAATCTCGAATCTTTGGTCCGCAAACGTGCCGTTGTTGGTGCAGACAATAACCCAATGGCAAACGGTCGCCCCCTTTCGCTCATTGCATTCTTGGTCCTGTTTGTTGTTGTCCTGTTTATTGCTGTGATCTGCCTGCTCCTTTGGTTCCGCTAACGATTGCTCACTATTGGGTAGAAGGGACACTTTGAAAACGTGTCCCACCACCCACTATTATCGCGGCTTGACGTGTGCATGGCTTGCAAAAGAAAACAGCCCAACGCAAGTGGATGCGCGGGGCTATTGAATCAAGTCGGAGTGATAGGATTTGAACCTACGACCTCTGCGTCCCGAACATCGATCAATGACCCTAGGGGGGTTGTTGGGATAGGACCAGCGTATCCCACTGTTTGCACGATGCAAGTACGCAACGAAAACAAGCGCGCACCCTTTTGCGCATGCGGGTGCGCTCAAAATGCACTTGCCAACTCCACCTGCCTGTCTGGTGCCAAGCGCAACAAAAAGACCCACTGCAGTCATGCGCCATAAAAATGCACCAGTCCCAACAGCTTCTGTTGCTTCTCGCCCGCCTTGTGTCGACTGCGGAACCTCACAACGCCTTTGAGAGGCCTGCTGCGGCCCTCTGCGGCGATTGAACTCCAATGGAGACCAACTTGGCCGAGGTGCAAGCCTGAATAGCCACACAAGCGTTCAGAAACGCATGTGAAGTCCTTCCCGAGTACGAGTGGACTGATGAAATCTACAATCAGCGTGGCTTTAGGGAGGATTTGCAACGAGTGACGATGTTCTGAGTTGCCGCTACGAAAGGATGCTGTTGATGACGCTTCCATGGACATCCGTCAGGCGGAAACGTCGTCCTTGGTATTTGTACGTCAGACGTTCGTGATCGATTCCAAGCAAATGCAACAATGTTGCTTGCCAATCGTGAAGGTGCACCGCGTCCTCTGCGATGTTGTACGAGAAAGGGTCTGTTTCGCCATAGCTCATGCCCGGCTTGACGCCACCTCCGGCCATCCACATGGTGAAGCACCGCGGATGATGGTCACGGCCGAAATTGTCATTCGTCAGCTTGCCCTGGCAGTAGTTCGTTCTTCCAAACTCGCCACCCCAAATGACAAGCGTATCTTCCAACAATCCTCTTCGCTTGAGATCGTTGACCAACGCCGCGCTCGCCTGATCAGTCTCTTTGCATTGCTGCCGAATGCTGTTGGGCAGGTTGCCGTGATGGTCCCAGCCCTGGTGATAAAGCTGGATGAAACGTACGTCTCGCTCAGCCAATCTTCGGGCGAGCAGACAGTTGGCGGCAAACGTTCCAGGGTTGCGTGCATCTTCGCCATACTCGGCAAAGACATGGTCAGGTTCATCGGCAAAGCTTGTTGCCTCGGGAATCGACGATTGCATGCGGAACGCTAACTCATGCTCAGCGATGCGAGCTTCGAGGCGGTCGTCCTGTGTTTGCTCAGCGCGCGCATCGTGCAACTGCTTGAGAGCATCGAACATCATTCGCCGGCTTTCGCGTTCGATTCCATCCGGATTGTTCAAATACAAGACAGGGTCTTTTCCGGAGCGGAAACGCACTCCCTGGTGGCGCGACGGTAAGAAGCCGTTCCCCCAAAATCGCGTCACCAACGGCTGCCCACCTTTGTCTTTGGTGACAAGCACAACAAAGTCCGGCAGGTCTTTGTTCGTGCTCGCCAGCCCATAACTGAGCCAGCCGCCAATGCTTGGCCGCCCCGGGAATTGCGAGCCAGTCTGCACATGCGTCACGGCGGGGCCATGGTTGATTGCCTCTGTGTGCATTGACTTGATGAAGCACAACTCATCGACAATC